>CAYVAP010000060.1:4776-12723 GCA_964449365.1 uncultured Bacteroidia bacterium | reverse complement strand
CCCCTTTTGAAAGGCGAATACCTTGATGAGCAGCGGTTTATACTGTTCATTGATCTATGTTAATTGTTCACTGTTACTAACTCAGCTTCTCCGCCTTAATTTGCGAAAAAACCGATTCCCTAACATTTTTCACTAGACACAGCATTAGTTAGATGGATGGATTCACCAGAATGGCAATCCAAACAATTGTTTCATCAACATCTTGAAGAAACAAGCCTAAAGGCCTCTCATAAAAATAAGACAAAAAAATTATAACACTTGTCCCCTTTTTTATGTTGTATGTGGAGTTTTTGTTGACATTATTATTTCTATATAATCAAATTTCTCTATCATGAGATTATTTTCTGCTCTAGCTGGATTGCTTCTGCTAGCAAGCTGCGCCGCACCTACCCCCAAAACCGTTGTCGAGGTGGTAGTGGACAGTGAGAACCACAATACCTTAGAAACTGCCGTAGTGGCAGCAGAACTCGTAGAGACCCTGAGTGGCGAAGGCCCCTTCACGGTTTTCGCCCCTACCGATGATGCCTTTGGAGCCCTTCCGTCTGGCACATTGGATGCCTTGCTGGAAGATCCTAGCGGTGACCTGACTCAAATCTTACTGTACCATGTAGTGAGCGCCAAAGCCCTTGCTGCTGACCTCGAAGACGGACAAAAGTTGACCACCGTAGGCGGTGGAGAACTCACGGTGAGCATTAAAGATGGTGAGGTCTTCATCAACGATGCGAAGGTGAGCACCGCCGACATTGCTGCCGGCAACGGCGTGGTACATGTGTTGGACGCTGTGCTCCTGCCACCCGCCGCCGCTAATACGGTAGTGGACGTCGTTGTGAACAGCGAGAACCACAATACGCTAGAGGCCGCAGTCGTAGCCGCTGGCTTGGTAGAAACACTCAGCGGTGAAGGTCCCTTCACTGTTTTTGCCCCTACTGATGCAGCCTTTGCAGCGCTCCCAGAAGGCACCGTGGAAACACTACTGGAAGATCCTACTGGAGACCTCACCGACATCTTGCTCTATCACGCAGTAGGCGCCAAAGCGCTCTCTACTGATCTGAGCCCAGACCAGAGCATCACCACTGTCAATGGCGCTGATGTCACCGTTACCATCAACGACGAGGGCGTCTTCATCAATGAGGCCAAGGTGACGGTAGCAGATTTGGAAGCCGACAATGGCGTGGTACACGTCATCGACGCCGTGCTGCTGCCAAAGGAGTAAATACACGACGCAGATGGGAAATTGCCCTGGAGCAATAACCGTATTTGCCCGTATCAATCCGAACCTGAGTCATCCCGAACTTTGGACGAGCCAATAGGGCCACAAAAGAGCGAGGGATACTCTGAGTCTATAAATCGGTGTAGGATATCTCCTGCACCGATTTCCTGTTCTGGGGCACCAGGTTTTGAGTAGATGTTTACTGGACTGAATTCTGTCCTCTCGTAGGAGCTGGAAAAAGAAATCAATAGTCAAGGTATTGATCATCACGAACTTGAGTCTAATCCCTCCAGAGCCACAATCTGGGAGATTCCATTTCCAACCGTAGTGGACTGGGCGCTGTGATGGTCGGAATTGATTCCGGCTTTCCTCTCGCAGCACGGTGTCCCTATCAGCCATTTGGCGGCCGGTGGGTACCTACTGCGTGTCGGGACGGCCTCGGGTGAGGTCACAAAGATGTTGTGGCAGGAGGCATATTAGACCATGTTTGAAACAGGATCAGGCTAATTTAGCCAGAATCACAGCAATGAACGCATTGAGCGAAGCGGACTTCCGGTTGATTCACGCAGTGGTAAGTGATGGGTAAGCGGTTGCAGATGGGTGAGCAGATCCTGTTCAAGTCTGGGGCATCAAGCCTAGGGCCCCTTCCCCAGGCTTGATAGAGACTTAAAGCAAAATCCGAGTTTGGCGGGTCGAAGATCCCGACTTGTCGGTGGATGCGTCAACAGACGCAGCGATCACCCATCATTCGGGAGTTGACAAAGCACTAGCCATTGGTTTCGACCTGGAAAATGTGCCTCTTATAGCTTCAGGGAGATATTTTGAGTGATGCTCATACCTTACCGAAACGAAAGTGTGTCGTTAATTCCAGGCAAATAGCCCTGATTGGCTCTGCGCAGTCCGGGCAACTTTCAACCTTAACCTTTTAACCGCGAAACTAATGACTAGTTACCCAAAGTTAACTCGATTCAGTGGCGTTTTACAGCTACCAACCGAAAACGTGATAGTCAGACATTTTTGATTCGAAATTCCCCCTGCCTCTGCCTGCAAAAGTTTGTAACTTTTGTGAGGGGCGAGGAGAAATCATCTTCGGATGCAGGCATCCATTCAACCGCTAACGGCAGACAAAAAAGTATCCGGCTACGAATAGGATTTTTCCGTAGAAATTCATAAGTTTGACATAAATTATGATTAACTATTCAAAATTAAAAAAATCCAATGATGAAAAACCTTTTTTTTTGGCTGTCAGGGATAATTATGCTTGTGTTTGGATGTGAAACATCAGAGCCTGTACTACCAATGCTCCATCACCCGCAGTCCCATGAACAAATAGAGGTGACCAACCAAGCCAACGTCGATCTGACGAACAACACTACCTCATCCTATCCAACGCTCCAGGAAATCCGGGAAGTGATGACCTTGGAAAGAGCCCCTCTGTCCTACTACGAAACATCTGGGCTCGACGGGGTGAGCGACATTTTTATCCACCAAGACGCCGAAGACCACATCTGGGTATTCTATGTATTTGAAGATATCGGCGATGCTGATGAGGCTGCAACACAGTTAAACTGCACAATGGAATGGAATGATGGGTATGCCTGTAAGTCCGGTGGAACTGATTGTAAACGAGTTGAGGGTCCTAATTCATGCACCTACGAAAAATGTGTGGTCGTTTGACCTTATGTGTGGTCTGTCTGGCCGCCTTACCGTGGCTGGGCTGCGCCCAGCCACAGGTATTTGATTGGGAGGAAAGCGTTGGGTTTTCTCTAGGATCGGCGTACATCACAGACGCTGTAACCACTGTGCCAGCCATCTTAGTGATGGATAAAGACACCTTGCTTTACACCCACCATCGCCGGGCGCGGATGCTCCAATTCTTCGACGCCCGCAGTGGGGTTTTACGCCATCGCGTGCCACTCTCGGCCCTACCCGCCGAGGAGTTGACGGGAGCCAGCGGTTTCGTATTATTTCATGCCGCTAGCCTAGACAGCATATGGGTATCGCTGATAACGAGCTACCGATACGGTCGGCATGACTCGTTGGTCTGGCTGCTAGACGCCCAAGGAAACGTGCGACGCGTGTACGATTTGGAGAGTCCGTATTTGCGAGGGCCTTGGCTGGAGACGCAGCAGCACGATTCTCTGTTGTACATGTTCTATCTGAATCAGCTCACCCTACAAGTAACCGGCAATCGGGTGCTGTTTCCGCTCACAACCTTTGGTCGGGAGACCTACGGGACAACGCATTTTCATGCCCGCTTATGGCCCGCAGGTGGACATCTGGATCCAGTGAGTGGAACGTTCGTTCCCCATGAATCGGTTCATCTGTTGCCGCCCGACACCCTAGGCTCAGGGCTTTGGCCTGACGAGTATGGGTATCCGATGATCTTGCCCACCCACGACCAGCAGGTGCTCTATGCCTTTACCAACCATGACACGGTATGGCGTTATGATCCGATTACGGGACGGGCTGAGCGGCAGCTCATGGCAGCGCCTTTTGGCTATACCTTGTCTCCCACATTGACGGGCAAAGCCCCCTCACAGCTGAATCGGATGCCTGATCCCTACGTGGTAAATGTGCTATATGACCCGTATCAGGCCGCTTACGTGCGCATCCATAGCTATGGATGCCATCCGCCGGGGCAAAAGCGCTGGCTGGTCAACTATTATGACCATCAGTTGCAGTTTCAAGGCGCGGGCCTATTGCCGCTCGATATAGATCCGCGCAGTTGCTTTGCCACCCCCTTTGGCTTAGGCGCGGTAGATGATATCGACTATGGCCAGACGGGCACTGTAAAGATTCGCTACCTCAGGCCAGTCCCAGTGGAAGATTGGGAAGCGGCGCCAATCGCATACCAAAGCTGCGCGGCACCAAAGAAGGCGAATTTCGACCCCCAAGTAGTCTTAGGGTACTTGCGAGATCAATGGCCCATGGCGGACTCGCAGCTCTATTCCGCCACGACCTGCTACCTGATCGTGCCTACCGATAACACCTGTCCCGCGTGCATGGAATCAGTAAAAGCCTACCTCAAGGCTTTGGTCGAGGCGGACAAGGCCCACTACCTGCGGGTCATTTTGGCGGGAGAGGGGCTTGCCGCCATCCGCAGCGCCATGCAGACCAACTCTCCGTTTGAGATTCCCGAAACGGTGCGATTCGACAGTACCAATGCGTATCTTGATCGCTTGGGCAGCTTTATCAATCCCCGCTTTATGGTACTGCGCGGAGAGGAATTGATCCAAGATGAGGTGCTGGAACCAGATGTGGTTGACCAACTACCGAGGTTAGTGCGAGAGCGGCAAGAGCGCCGCTAATGCACACCATGCGCAAGTATTACTGGGCCGTGACGCTTCCATCCATCGCCTGAGCCAATGCCGCCTCACCAAACACGGTAGTTGGGGGCGGTGATGCCATTGAGGCGGAGGTAGAAGATCAGTTGCCCTCGATGATGGGTCATGTGGTCGTGCATGAGCCAGAACATGCCGCTGCGGGGGGTAGGGTCAGGCGACTAAAAATCCGGGGCCAACTGGCTGAGTTGGCTGTCAGGGGTTTGGGCGAGAGCACGATCGACGTAGTCCATGGCGCTGCGCAGGCGGGTGATCACTTGGGGTTTGCTGAGAGAATCACCAGCGACCGCAGGGAGAACCGGCGCAGTGGCCAGGACAGAGCGGGAGCAAAATAAGTACTCAATATATTTTTTGTAAAAAAAATCTATAATTTTTACACTAAATGCAATTAGACACCTGGTTTTGCACTTTTTTTTGCCAAAAGTATAATCTTAAAATATAAAAATGCCTCTCAGTGGTTGATTTTTGTCGTAAATTTTTAGTTTCGAAAAATCTATATAATAAATCGTCAAAAATACGAGTGGAAATGAGTGTATTTTTGAAATTTTTCAAAAAATAGCACTTAAATTTTGCTACATATGTATTGAGTACTTACAATTTTAGATGGCTAATTACTTCATTCCCAAGGCACTAGCCAAGGTCCGGCGCAGGTGCACGCTCACGTGATCCCGCGGTATTGAGGTACCCCCTTTGCGCCGATTTACGTATCTTGGGGAAAAAGCAGCCGTTATGCCCTATCACACCGCATCCTTACCCGATCCGATTCGTCAGCAGGTCGAGGATTTTATCGAGTTTTTGCTTTGGAAAGAGCGGCAGCAGGATCCGCCCTCTTCAGTAGAGGCGGTAAGCGAACAAGCCGATCCACAGGCATTCTTACAGCAGTGGACTGGTTATTTCAAAGGCGTAGATCCCGAAGAGGCCAAGGATGAATATTTGAGCGATAAGTATCAATGACGCGGATTTTACTCGATACGAATGTGGTACTGGATATTGCCCTTGAGAGACCTCCTTATCTCTCAGACGCGAAAGCCGTGGTGGGCACCCTGGCCCTCGGGCATGAGTCCCCCCTTTGCGCCGATTTACGTATCTTGGGGAAAAAGCAGCAGTTATGCCCTATCACACCGCATCCTTACCCGACCCGATTCGTCAGCAGGTCGAGGATTTTATCGAGTTTTTGCTGTGGAAGCATGGGCAAGTCCCGCCACCGCAGCACGAAGCGCCTGACGCGACGCGGCGGCAAGCGATTCATGCCATCGTGGCAGCTTATCAAGCCCCGCCTGTGCAAGATGCGCGCAGTCCCGAGGACCTGTTGTACGATGCAAACGGACTGCCCAAACCCCGTCAGGACCATGATTGCGGTTGATACTTCGGTTGTGGTTGCGATCCTGGAGCAAGAACCAGACGCGATGACCTTGGGAGAAAAGATCCTGGCCGATGATCGTCTGGTGATGTCCTCCGCCACCTTGGTAGAGCTGTCTGCCGTGATGAAGCATCGCAGGGGGAAGGCAGCTTATGCGCTGATCGATCAATTGATGACGCAATTGGGGATCGAGGTGGAGCCTCTAACCGAGCAACAAGCCCCAATCGCAAGAGACGCTTACGCTCGCTTTGGCGCATTAAATTTTAGCGACTGCCTTTCTTTCCCCTCCGCGAGCCACTCACCGCGTGGCCCCCGCGTCTTAGCGTCTCCGCGAGAAACCCCTGCGTGGCCCCCGCGTCTTAGCGCCTCCGCGAGAAACTCCTGCGAGCCACCAAAGACATTCACGCCTGCATGGCGCGCAGGCGCGCCACCGCCGCTGGAAGCTCCGCTGTCACCCGCTCGATTTGGGCGGGAGTGTTGCCGCGCCCCAGGCTCAGGCGCAGGCTGCCGTACGCCGCCGCATCGCTCAGGCCCATGGCCCGCAGCACGTGCGAAGGCTGCACCAGCCGACTGGTACAGGCCGAGCCATTGGCCATGGCCAACTGAGGCAGGCCCATCATTAGCGCATCAGCGTCCAGACCCTCGAAGCGCAGGTTGCTGACGTTGTACATCCGTTGGGTGGGATGGCCGTTGCGAGCCACGCCCGGCAGGGCCAGCAGGGCTGCCTCCAGTTGATCCCGTAGCGCCCCGATGCGTGGCGCATCCGCCTGCATCCGCGTCTGCGCCAGTGCCGCCGCCGCGCCCAGGCCCACGATGCCCGGCACGTTGAGGGTGCCGCTGCGCAGGTCGCGCTCGTGGCCGCCCCCGTGTACCTGCGCCTGCAAGCGCACCCGGAAAGGCCGACGGCTGCGCAGGTACAGCGCCCCCACTCCCTTGGGACCGTAAAACTTGTGCCCCGAAAACGCCATCAAATCTACGTCGAGGTCGGACACGTCCAGCGGCATCTTGCCCACCGACTGGGTGGCATCGCTCATAACGTAAGCCCCCGCCGCGTGGGCCAGCCGGGCCAGTTCGGCCACGGGCTGTATGACGCCGGTTTCGTTGTTGACGTGCATCACCGACACCAGCAAGGTATCGGGGCGCAGGGCCTCGGCCAGGGCCTGCGGGTCGAGCAGGCCATCCGACTGCACGGGCAGCAGGGTGATTTCGCAGCCCAGGGTAGCCAGGTAATCCAGCACATCCAGCACCGCCTTGTGCTCGGTGGGGGTGCTGATCAGGTGGCGGCGCTCAGGATGCTGCGCCACCAGCCCTTTGAGGGCCAGGTTGATGCCCTCGGTGGCGCCGGAGGTGAAGACGATCTCATGGGCACTGGCAGCGATGAGCTGCGCCACCTGCTGCCGAGCCGTCTCCACCGCCCGACGAGCCGCTTGCCCCGCCCGATGCTGACTAGAGGCATTGGCGTATTGGTCCCGCAGGAAGGGCAGCATGGCCGTTAGCGCCTCCTCCGCCAGGGGCGTGGTAGCGTTGTGGTCGAGGTAGATCAGGTCATCCATAGTGGCAAGATAGGACCTGTGCCGGAGAATCCATGGCGCGCGCTCAGGGGAGAGAGCTGGGAGGTGTGATTTGGCAATTCCTGCGCGGCAGGATAGGTTCTCCTCTGCGCCTCCCTCCCTCGGCGAGACGCTCCAATTTTGCGCGACGCGCGAGGAACATGGGCCTGCTCTCAGCGTGAACCACAGCGCGATACCTCCCTCGACTTTTTTGCAGACCATGGTGGCAAATCTCAACCAAGATCTCTACATTAACATCAATAAGGAAGATAACTAGATTTTCTGCTCTTTCACGTAATAAGATTTGGTGTTCTCGCAAAAAGCTTCTGATTTTACAGTCCCCAAAAACCAAGGGTCAATTTTTGAGATTGATGGTCAAAACTCAGGTTTGGCCCCTAAATCGGGAGGCTAAGTGTCTGATAGCCAGCAAAAAGTGAAAATAGTCGGTCAGCGCACATGTTACATTAAAACAAGGATTAATAT
>CAYVAP010000060.1:0-4676 GCA_964449365.1 uncultured Bacteroidia bacterium | reverse complement strand
GTCAGCGCACATGTTACATTAAAACAAGGATTAATATCAGGATCTCACCATCTCACCATCTCACGTCAGCGCGCATGTTACATTAAAACAAGGATTAATATCCGGTACGGTAGGGGCGGTTTGCAAACCGCCCCTCGTTTTTTGGCAGGACGGACAAAATGGGCAGGATTAACAAGATAGCTTTCGGGGGGTTGCGATCTGGTAAATTCTGTCTAAATTGATCGATGATGTCTAATGGCCTCTGTGCTTTTCATGCGGGTGAGTTGATTTTGCGTGTACACCGCGCCGCACACCAATAACCGTCCGCTTGAGCGAGCCGAAAGTTCACCGTTTAGGATCGTTCCTCAAAGGCTTATCTTCATCCCTTTTTCCCATGAAACACCTCCTATTTTTCCTTTGCTTGCTAGCTTGCTGGGTTTTCATGCCTTCAGTATCAGCGCAGCACTTAGAGTTGGGCGGACAAATCGGCAGCTCGAGCATCGCCACGGAGTCGCCAGGCAGCACCGCTGGCCTATTTGCGGCCCTCAAAGGCGACGAGTGGCGGCTGGGCCTGCGGGTAGAACTCAACTACGAAAATCACGCCCAAAACCCCTCCCTCACCCAGATTCCAGTGCTCGCGACCTTGCCCCTGGACCGGCAGCGCATGGTAGAGCTACACGCTGGGCCGTATCTCAGCCGACAGGCGGCGGCCAATCATCAGCCCTTATTCAAGTTTGGCTTTAGCACGGGCCTACAAGTCAACCTCCCCTTGTCGAGCCGCTTGGTACTCACCACCAAGGGGCAAGCGGATCAGCCCCTCGGCCCGCAGCCGCCGAGCGAAGAAGCCCAACTCGCCCCCGCCCGCAACCTGTCCTTTCGCATCAGCTTTGGGCTGGCCTACCGGCTGCTGCGGGGGGAATAACCTGAAATGGAACATTCGAGGTTCGGCATGCCTGAGGGGTATAGGGCGGCTTTCCCCTTGCGCCTCGTGGTCAGTCTATTGGCTCGCCTGGCTCCGCGCCCCCGCTTGAAACGGCTCACAGGGGAGAGCGAAGCGAAAAGAAGAACCCGCCTGGCTCTGCGTCCTTTCTACCCGCTGCGCGCCAGACACACGCGCTGTGAGTGGGTACTGGGCCCCGCTTCTCCCCACATCTGTTCGTACCTGCTACCCAATTTGCCCCTTCGGAAACCTACGCATGGAAAGCATCGAGGTCAAAAACACGACACCCTTTTTCTGTGAATTCTGCACGCCTAGTGCTCTGTCAAGTGGTAAATGATGGGTAAGCGGTCGCAGATTGTTGAGCAGATCCCATTCAAGTCTGGGAGCATCAAGCCTAGGGCCCCTTCCCCAGGCTTGATGGAGACTTGAATCAACATTCGACAGCCACTAGCTATGGCTATCCGACGACTCCGATCGTCGGATGGTCTTGGTCTTCGGGACTCCGCTCCCGCCAGCAGCCTGGGCCGATCGGAGTCGGCAAGACAGCGCTGCACCGGGTCTTGAAACCCGGTGCAGCTTAGCTTGTCGAGGGATGCGTCAACTGATGCAGCGATCACCCATCATTCGGGAGTTGACAAAGTACTGATCATGACCTACTTACCCTCAGCGGCTAAGCTCTGTCTGAGGAAGTAGGAGGGTGGTCAAAGGTTTATCCGCTTATTCCGTCAGGATCATACGTTTGATGTCGATCTCTTCTCCGTCAGCTACTAGGGAATAGAAGTACATACCAGGTTTGAGCGATTGGCCTTCGAGAGTGAACTCTCCCTCAGCCTGAACGGCCAGAGATTCTGTGCGAATCAATACCCCTTGAAAATTGAAAATCATCAGTTGAGCCGTGCGGGTATCGGGGTGTAGTTGGTATTGGATGCTGGTCTGCGACGTAAAGGGATTGGGATGATTTTGGTAAAGTTGTCCCTGTATAGGATCGGGGTGCGTAGGCTGTAACTTATTGGGAGCAGGCACAGGACTTTGCTGGTCAAGGCGAGCGGTCAGCGCTTCAATCTGGGCTTGCTGCTCCTGTACGGCCTCTACCAGCATGGAAATCACGGAGGTATAATCCATGGCTAAGTTGCCTTCCGGGTCAACATGAATAAGTTCGGGTACGATCTCCTGCACTTCCTGAGCAATAAAACCCTTATACTCACCATCAGGATGGCCACTGTTTTTTGCCTGTAAAGCTGTGGCTTCCGCTCTGAGTCGCTGCTCCTCGTTGGCGTATTCAGTGCCTTCTGGTGGTTGGTAGGCTTTGCTATAGTCGCGTCGAATGTAGCGATAAGACACACTACGAAGTTGAAGAATCTTCTCTAGACTTCCTTCAAGCGGAGCAATATCTGTTTTGAGGTTGCGATCGGATGAAGTAAGATTAACCGCATACATATTTCCTGTAGCGCGAATGTCTCCATCCACGTCAAGCTTGTATCCATAAACAGCACGATATCCTATCCCAACATTTCCCCAGTCTGCCACATGGAGTTTATAGTTGCCATAGTTCCAAGCAGGCCAGGGGATGTACGCATTGAGTCCATCTTCCCAATGTTCGATCCCGCATCTACCATTATTGGGATGCCCGCTACCAGGTGGAATATCGTACACGCCGAAGCTCAGGGTGCGATAGTCTTCATAGCCAATCTGAATGTAGTAATCGCTGCGCACTTTGAACTGTGCCGTGAGGGGCACACAGCCAAAGATGAGGCTCAAGGAAAGGAAAATGGTGATCGGTTTCATAAGTCTTGATGATAAAGCGGTGGTGCCTCACCCAGCGGATAAGACAGAAAAAAATGAAATGATAAGTTTTAGAGAAAACGCTAGCAGGGACAACGGTTATGGGTTACAGTCGGCCTGAATGATCTCAAAAGCGGCCGTGGCCTGTACTTCAAAATTCTCGACCAAGGTTAGCTCTTTTTGGATCATGGCCCACAGCTTAGCCAGTGGCTGAACCTGATTGTTGGACATGAACTCAATGCTCCGACCGGCTTCCAGATCATCCGCTGGGTAGGTCTCATTGGAGACAGTCAAATCGTTGCTGAGATCAAAAACATGAACGTGTCCATATCCAATAGCTAAGTTAATAATATCGTTGGCCGACAGACAACTGCTGCCACTAGTATTAAATGCGTGTATCAAAATCAAGCTGTTATGGTCCTCTAAAAGCAGGGTCGCGCTGCCATGAACACACAACTGCCCATCGCACTCTATGATGATCCGGCCGACTCCTTCAATCTGTACATCGCCCAATAGCGTCAGCAAGCATCCTGCTTCCACCCGCAAGATACCCTCGTCTCGAATGACCAAAGTAGCTCCATCCTCCAAGGTAAACTGTGATTGTTCACGTAGAATCACTTCGGCTCCAGCCTGAATCTCAAAGAGAGACCCACTCTGACAGGTAAGCGTAGTGGGCGGAAAATAGGTGCCACTCACTGGGTCAACCTTCTTCTGATAAGGATTCCGACCTTGGTCGAGTAACATCTCTCGGTCTTCCAACAGATGTACTTCTTCTGCACCCGGCAAAATGATCTGGCTGCACCACCGCACATCTTGTTTCACATCATAGTCGTCCCAGCGGATGTTGACCCGATAGATCTTTCCCTCTGGTGTATTACCGACTACTTCCATGTGGATGCGCAACCCGGTGAGGTAGGTGTGGTCGTTGCTGGGTCCGCTGACTGCGGTTAATTTTGAACTAGTTAGCCTATGGTAGGAAGTCAAGGTGTTGACCGGCGCAGGATTGGTCCCGATGTCCATCACGTTTACGCCCCCTTCTATGAAGGCATCGGCAGGGTCGCCCCACTGAGGGATATAAGAATCTATCTTACCATTCTGCCTGATGACTACCAAACTCTCCAGTATTTGGCTGGGAGTGAGGTCACTGCTACCAGCGCCATCGAAGCTTTGTGCTTGATCTTGAGCGCCTGAAAGCGGGTTGGCTCGCCCTACCACTGACTCTTTCAGGATTCCCCAGCTCACACAATTTTTGATCGTGCCCGGACCAGCAGAGATGTCAAAGTATCCTTCAGCTGTGATCATCTTGAGGTTATCGGTTTGATTGTTGGGCCAAACCTTACTCCAGTCAATACTGGATAAGACATCCTTCCCAATCTGATAGTAAGCATAAATGCCTGGCGTCGCATCTGGTCTGCAGGAGCCAGGTGATTCGTGAAAGTAATCCAGGCGCTGGTACGTAGGATCCGTCTGATGATTCTCCAACCAAATGTACTGGTTAGAAGCATCCGTGTCCTGATAGGGTAGCCGAATGCGGATGGCATCGCCGTAAGTGACAAAATCGCGTAACAGAAATGACTGTGCACCATTGCTCTGGTCTATGTCGGTGTTTACTCCGCTAGCCGCGATGCGGTGAGCCTGATTGCCCGGTCCACGCCAGTTCAAGCGCCAGCGCTCGAAGCCGTTGGTAGATACCAACGAAGATCTCGATCCTCCCATCAGGCCATAGCCCCCTTGGTGTCCCATGAAGCAGGCTGCCTGATTGTTCCCATTATGGGACCCGCCACCTGCATGAAAACCGTTATTGCCGAATAGCTGATGCCCAATCTCATGGATGACAGGGTTTCTCACATCCTCTTCTTGATCAGTGGGTCCAATCCCTTGACAGGTAAGGATACCGAAATCTCTGGGTATTCCATTATCATCCTTTAACTCTGCAGAAAAATACTTAGTAAAACCAGTTCCTTTTGCTCCTATC
>CAYVAP010000059.1:8241-12964 GCA_964449365.1 uncultured Bacteroidia bacterium | reverse complement strand
CCCACCAACCGGTTGTAGTGCCAGGCTACCCGGTGGGAAAGGGCACCTTTCACAGAAGTGGCTGGGATCAGCAAATAGTCCCGCTCCTTGAGTTCAGGCTTGCCCGAGTCCCAAGTAAAGTAGCGCTCGGTCTTGGGCTTGTTGTCGACCTCTTCGTCGCCGTAGCCGGCGGCAAAAAGGAAAAAATCCCGGGGCTTGAGGGTCACGCGGTAATGCCGCCAGGTATCGGGCACTTGGCCTGCTGCTTTGGCGTCTTCCCAGCCACTGAGATCGACGTTCAGCGAGGGGCTGAGATCGAGATACGCCAATAGGTCGGTTTCTTGGGTCAGGTCAAAGTTGCGGGTATGGCAGGTGATTACCTTGAGCTTGCCGAAACCTTTGCGGGTGCCTGCGCCCAGGCGAAAGAGCGGTTGCTGAATGGCCTCCAGGATGGCTTGCCACGCTCCTTGGTCGGCCTGATCATCGCCCATCAATTCCAGCCGAAAGGCAAAGCGGGTTCCCTTGTGGACCAACTCTTCGTCAAACTTCCCGCTGCCAGCCGTGTCAGCCGCGCCTCGGTGGGTCATTCGCACATGATCGCGCTCGGGCAGGCGGGTGAAGTAGTCGTAGTAGGTGCTATCGCCATCAGGCAGGTGCAATCCCTCCACCACGGCCTTGCCATCAGCCCCGATCAGGTGGCCACTGCTGACGATCAGGCGGCTGCCTTGGCCTGCCTTGTCCTGCTTATGCTGAAAGCCAAAGAGCTTTTGGACCTGCTCATTGGTGTCGGTAGGGTCCAGCTCGTGGCGCAGCACCCCGGCCAGGCTGCTGCCCGGCAGGTAGGGCAAGCCCAGCGCATCGCGCGCGATAAGCCGATCGACGGTGAAGCCTTTTTCGCCTGAGCCGATGGCTAACGGCGTATCGGCTTCGATCGCAAATTGGGCGATATAGCGGTGGGTCAAGTCTGTTGGTTTCATGCGGTTTCTGCTTTGGGGGTGTTGCGGGCACGCTTGGCCATTTCGGCGGCGAGCTTGAGGGTAACGTCGACGCGGTTGGCTTCGGGTTCAATCTTCAGGAGGAACGCCTTGAGCTTATCTCGCCTGCCGCTCCTGCGCCAGTGCTGTTCCGATTGCCCCCGATAGAGAGCGCCAATGGTTCCATCAAACAGCAGGTCGTTAAGGGTCTTCCAGTCAGTTGCGTGCTTGGCATAGGCCCGCACGGTGCCCCACTGACTGGCGTTGAGGCCATGCATGGCCTTGCCATCCTTTGATTTTAAGAAGTCGTTGATCTTCTGATCCAGGTCGAAGACATCCGCAGCCTGCTTTTTCCGCTTGGCCAGGAAATTCAGCACCAGGTCATCTTGGGGTGTCTTCTCAACAGAGGCGGTCTTGATGCCCTTGCTCCATTGGGCGAAATCAACTTTATACAGCTTGCTGGGCAGCAAGTACCCTTGCTCCGCCTGCAAAAAATCCGGATTCAGGATCACCTGCCCAAAGCCTTCGCTGCGAAAGGCCCCGATGCCGCTGGCAAAAGCCGCAGTGGAGACGGGATCATCGTGCTCTACCACCAGCACACTGCCCTTCGTGATGATCATGCGGTCGGCGTCGCGGTTGTGGCGCTTGCCGTTCCAGGTCTGGTAGAGGCGGGAGCGCACCTGGGATTTTTCCCATTGGATTTTCGAATCAGCCGGAAAGCCCAAATCTTTGGCTTCTGGCCGCAGGGTGGATCGCCCCGTCTGGTCGAAAAAGCAAAGGTTGCTCTGGGCGTACACCAGGGTGGTGCCTGGGGGGAGTTCCTGCACCGCCGGGGCAGATTCCTCTTTGGCAAACGTGATCTCGATCAGGCCATACTCCGCTGAGCGGGAGCGGCCTACGCGCTTTTTGCCCTCCAAGGCTTGCTTGATCTGAGCGCTGTACTGCTCGGTATCATCCTCGACGGTGAAGGTCCAGGTGCTGCCCGCCGGTAGGGAGAAGTAGCCGAACATCTTGCCGTCGTCGGCCCGCAGTTCGTCGCGGTTGTAGGCCGAGCGGATGGCGAAGTCATGCTCGATGCTCAGGTATTGCTTGCTCTGCGGCGCAAAGTAGCCTGCACGCACCTGCTTGAGCTGCTTGCTTGCGGCGGTTAGGGCTTGGTGGTCCTTGTCTTCCATGCGGTGATGCAGGTAGAGGTCGGATCCATCTACGCTTTCGCCTTTGTTCACAAACCAGGCAAAGGGTACGTGCAGGGCGGCCTCTTCCTCTATCAGCGGATGGGCATCGCCAAAGCGGACCTTGCCATGGTGGAAGAGGTCGAGGGTAGCAGGATTTCCTTCAGCGTACAATTTTGCCGCGACGATGCCCAGGAACTTCCCACCGGGGATGTAGTCCAGCGGGGCTTGGAAGCCTTCGGTAGCGGTGGCGGCGGGTAGCACCACGTCGGAGAGCAATTGGCAGGTGTATCGGTATCGCTTCATGCTTGGCTATTGGTGAGTGAAAATTGGCAACGACCCAGGCCCCGCGAGCGATTGAGGCCCATGCGCTTGATCCATTTCATGCAACGCTGCATCATGGCTTCGTAGCCAGGCTCGTCGGGAAACTGCTCGATGCTGGCGTACAGGGTGAGCGGCACGGTTACCTCCAGCTGACGCAGGGTGCCATGCTGGGCGATGCCTTTTTGCCCTTCGATGGCCGTAGAGGCCACCACGTCAAAGAGGTAGGGTTTCTGCTCCTCGGTGATCGCCTGCGTCAGATGGGGCGACAGCGTCGCGTTGGTGAAAAAGGCCTCAGCCTCCTTGGTGTGGCCTTCTTGCTCCAGCTGCTCCTGAGTAGGCTGCTGACCAAATACCTGCTGGACAAACGCTGCGCTGATCATCTCCGGCTGAAAGGCCTGGATGGTCTCGGCGGCTTCGCGCAGCAAGCCTTTGAGGGTGCGGCCAGGGATGTAGGGCAGGCCCTCGCGGGTGCGGTTGACCAGCAGGTCGGCGTAGGTGCCGCCGGTCAGGCCCGAGCTCGCGTGCCAATAGGAGAAAAATTCGATTTGGTAGGTCAAGGTGCTCATGTTTGGGGCGTTTCGATGGAGGTAAGGGCAATGGCGTCGTAGAGGTGGGTGTGTTGCTTTTCTCGTTGGGTGAAAGGGTCGGAGAGCTTCAGGTCGCGGTCGTAGCTATCATGGGTGATTTGCCGGATGCGGTCGAGCTGCTGCTGGGCGGCTTCGGGGTTGACCTGCAAATCGGTGAGCCAGTTGCGCAGCCGCGAGCGGGGCGAATCGGACTGATTGAGCACCGCCATCCAATGCTGGAGCTCATCTAAGGTGGCGTAGCCTGCTTGGTGGTCCAGAAAATACGGCCCGTAGTCCAGCCGCACCTCCTTGGCCGTCAGCTCTTGCTCAATGATGCTGCCATAGTCTTCCACGAAACTGGCGTGTACCTTGTGAAAGAGTAAGCAGGACGGGGTATGATCGCCGTCGATGTCTTTGGCTACCTTTTTGGCTTGCTTGCAGAGCGTCTCGGCCAGGGTTGCGCCGTAGTGAAAGGGATAGTTGGGCTTGATGTAGGCGATGCCCGCGCAGGCGGTCAGGCCCTGCTCAAAGCCATAGCCAAAGCCTTGAAACTCCTTCTGGGTTTCCTGCTCAAAGGCTTCCAAAAAAGCCTCGGTAAAGCGCAGGGCCAGGTCGCCCCGGATGATGACGGTGAGGTCATCGCCGCCGAGCACGATGGGGCGGATGGGGTGAAGCCCACCATTTGCCGCCTTTCGCACCACGATGTCAAAAGCATGCTTGGCTGCGCCCTCAGTCGCCTTTCCCAGCTTTTCGGACATCGCTTTGAATCGTTGGGAAGAGGCCCCCTCTCTGGCCATCCGCATGATTTTCTTGCCCAGGTTGTTGCCATCGGCGTGGATGACGGCAATCCAGGTTCTTTCCTTTCCCCCGGTGATTTCCTCGATGTCTCTGGCAAATAGCCGGTGATAGTCCCCAACCCTGGTTTCGGGCATCAACTTCTCTAGCAACGCGCTTTTCGAGGCTTCTACCATCTTCCCCTTCGCGACTTGGCCAGCATCGACCACAGCCTCCTTCTTCCACGCTACCCCAGGCTTACCCGTCCGTCGCGACCGCTCCGAGACCATCCACCCCAGGCCGTGCTGCACGACAGGGCGACTGCGCTGGGCGCGGAGCTTTTGCTCCAGTTGGTTGGTGTACTTGGCAGCATTTGACGCGAAGTCATCTTCTATCTTCACCACCGCCTGACTGACCGTGATGCCAGGCGCCAGCGTCATGGCCGCGCGGGGGAAGTCGCGTACCACCTGCTCGCAGGTCTCGCGATTCTGGAAGAGGTACTTGATGTTGCCGGCGGCGGCGAGTTGCAGGTTGTCGTCTTCCTTCGGGTTACTGATCCCGGCTACGTCGTAGAAGCAAGTATTGCAAATCTGCTCCACCAACTCACTCGCGCCCGCGATTTCGCGCAGCTTGTTGGTTTCGAAGATGAAGCTCTGTATGCCCTGCACACTGGCGCCGTATAGGTATTGGGGAGGCATGTAGAAATAATCGTTGGGTTGAAAGATGTCTGGGTTCGTACAAGTCTGGTGCCAGGAAAATAAGCCCTTTTGTACAGCTTGTGAGCAGGCCTGGTGGTAAGATGTTGCTTTGGGTGGTCAATTATCGACCAGTCCAGCAGAGGGAATCGTCAGGGTCACGTATGATCTGTTGCCTGAGATCCGGCCCACTCATCCTGGCACATGCAAAAGCGAGCGGGCCAGGGGCATTGGGTTGG
>CAYVAP010000059.1:0-8141 GCA_964449365.1 uncultured Bacteroidia bacterium | reverse complement strand
TTGGAAGAAGCCGTAGCCGAGGGCGGTTTTGGCGCCTAGGCCGTGTTCTGATAGGGCTTTGAGGAGCCATTGTTTGCCCCCTTCTAGTAGGGATAGTTCACCATCATTTACCCCAAGCTGTTTAGCTATGGGGCCGGAAACTTTTGCGTCTTCTAAGCCCTTTAACGGCTTGAAGCCAATCAGAAACTGGAAGGTGGTGTTTTCGACGGTGAGGAAGGGAATGGGAACGGGGCTTTGATAATCAGCTGGGGGCTCTTCTCCGGTATAATATTTCGGGTAGTGCGGATTCATGATGTCTTCCTTGATGGTTGGGGCATGGGTGGGGAAGGCGTCGAAGAAGATGAGGGAGCCGATTCTGCTACCGCCTAACTTCTCAGTATCATGAACACTATAATAGCTTCTTGGATTGCTCTCAATTGATTTTCCGTTCTCTTGGTAAGTTTTTCGGATTCGGTTGCCCTGCTCATCGTCAATGATGAGTTCTGAGGGACAGCCAAATAAATCACAAAAGGATTTATCAGCGATTGCCTCTTCTTCCTTTCCCTTAAAACATACCTGTATGACCCATGAACGTACAGTCCCCTTAATACTACTCGCAGGGATATAGGGGAAGCCCCAGACATGGTGTAAAGTGATTCCCGTCTCAAATACGGAAGTATTTCCCAGTCCGATGGCGAGACGCGAGCCTTCACTTTGTTTCAGTTGATTTACCTGTACGCGTTGCTCACTGCTACCGCCCAACAGGGCTTCCGCGCTGTGCTGCTGGCTGTCTATCAATCCCGAGAAGGAAATAGATCGCCAAACATTTTTAGCGGGCAGATGATGGACTTCATATTCCAAAGTATGCTTGGTCTTCTTTTCTCGTTTATAAAGCATCGCTTTCTGGGCCCCATCCTTGTCAGCTAAAAACTGAGCACCGAGATTCAAACGCAGTGCGAAGTTGTCAATGTCAGGTTTAGGACCTAGTAAATCTCGCGTCTCTTTGGGAATGCAAGCATTATCTTTAAAATCGAATCTGTTCTGCATGGTCCTAATCGTTTTTTGATTCTGCTTCTGCTAGTCTAGCTGCCCATTGTAGACAGGAGAGGGTTTCCATGGTATAGGCTCTGTAAAGCTGCGAAGGCACTTCCTCCGTTAAAAAGGAAAGAAATGTGTTTCTATCCATGGGCCTCATACTCAGCATACACCTCTTATCCATGAACCACGAAATGAGGTGTTCATTTAGGTGGGCGTAAGCAGGGCCAAGGTCATTATTCTTGGTCTTTTGATAATCAAAGAATTGAACTGCTGGACCGATAGTGTGTCTGCGAACGAGTGCCCAAGCCCCCTTAGCCGCATCGGTGTAAGTTTTTAGCATGCTCTTGTCTAAAGCAGCGATTTTTTCTGCCCAAAAGTCGACTTTCCCATTTTCCAGAGAAGGCTGAAGGTTAGACTCTGCCCCTTGTATTGCAGCATCCTGAGCCGCTTTGATAGCGGCTCTTTGCCTTTGCTCTTCCTCCTCCTGTTGTTTTCTCTCCGCAACCTTTGGTGGGTCTTTGAACTCTACATCAGTTTCCTTCACCTCGACCATATTTTGTCCCTCTAACGTGATGTACAACCGTTTCTTTTTCCGCAGATATTCACAGTTTCCATTCGGGTTAGTTGGCTTGCTAAACGAAGGTGGCAAGATGGCCTGTTTACCGTCGGCAAAAATTAGCACGACACGTCCCTCTACTATTTGAAATCTCGCTTTCTTCATGGGTGCTAATTGTCATTAGAATTAGAAGATTCTTTCTTGAGTCCATCGGTAAATTTCCGCAGCCAATTAAGATAAGCCAGCACCTCTAACGTATAGGCTCGATAGCTAGACCCGTCTAGCTTGATTACAAAGGCTGCTAGATCCTGCTGGTTTGGTAGTAGGAAAGGACAATCTTTGTGGCGAAGCCAACCAGATAGATCCTCGTACATGGCTCGGTGTTCATTTTTGCGTTTGGCTGGATCGTTGCGCTTGGATTTGATGAACGCCAGTGCGGCACCCAATCCGTTAGCCTGAATATATGCGGGTAGCTTCTTACTCAAACTTGTGTATGAGTCTAGTAATTCAGCCTCGGCTGCCACTTTTGATTGTTCAAAAGCATGCGTTGCACGCGCCAACTCAGCTTTACTTCTGTTACTTTGAATTGCCATGATGTTACTGGTTCTTAGGGTCAAATAAGAGCTTGGTGCGTAACATTCCTTTACCTAGGGTTGCATTGGCGCCTAGCTGTAACCTGTCCCGACAACCAGTCTTCAAGTGATTAACAAAAAATTCCATAACGCCTTGCTCATCAAAGTCGCCGCCAGCAAGTTTCTTGCGTTTAGCTTTATCATCGGTCTGGGGGAAAATAGGAGACGAGAGAACGAGGCTATACATGATGCTTTCCGAAGGGAGGTATTCCTCGGTAAATAGAGCACCATCCTTGACGGTTCCTGTCCGATTATCAATCTGCGTCCGGGTAATTACATCTGTGGATAGGTTGACAAAGTCGGTGAAATCTTCATTAGACAGTATGACGATATCGTTCTTCGCCTTATCCTTCCAGTAGCCCTCCTCAAAAAGAGCTTCAGCCAGCCAGTCTGCCCAGTCTTGAGTCTTGTGATCTGCCTTAGGAGAGAAAGAATAGGCTTCCAGTACAATTTTTTGGCTGTTGTTGATCCAGAGATTGGGTGTAACACAACTGGTATTCTCGCTAGGTTGAGCCAGAGCTTTATCCTCTTTTTTCATTGCGACACCGGCTGTATCCATATCTTGCCAGAATTGATTGAGGATTCTGGGACAAGTGATCCAGGCAAAAACCCCACGCATGCTTTTTACGGGAAACAGAAGTAGGCGAGCATCAGTGAAGCCAATAGCACTTGCATAGGTTTCCCAATCATTGGTCCCAGACTCCGGTCCAAAAACCAACTCTATGTCCTTCGTATGGGCACTCCGTTCACCGTTTTTTGCAGAGTAATCCACATCTAAGGCCCCCTCAAACCGCTCCCTCAACGCCCCTTTCAGGCTAGAGCTTTCGATTTTAGGGAAGGAGGTATGGCGCTCCCGCTGTATGGGGAGATCCACCACGCCCAAGTCGCTACCGCTGCCTGCGTGCAGGGGACTTTCGCAAAAGAGGAATAGGGGTTTGGCAATTTTGTACATATCGGTTGTAATGATTAGTCGTTCTGTTCATCATCTTGCCGCAGGGCATCGATGAGTTGGGTATGTTTGATGAGTTGTTCGGCGGTAGGAAGGTATTGCTGCCAATCCGCAGGCAGCGTAGGGGCAATGCGATAGGTCGCTACCCCGATGGGCTGCTTGCTTTCCTGCAAGGCATACTCCACGACCGTCCGGTTTTTGGCTTTGCAGATGATGATGCCAATGGCGGGGTTCTCATCTGGTTCACGCACCTGATCGTTGAGGACATTGAGGTAGAACTGCATCTTGCCAGCCATTTCCGGGGTAAATTCTCCGATCTTTAGCTCTACTGCCACCAAAGCCTTGAGCTTGCGGTGAAACAAGAGTAAGTCCAGAAAGTATTCTTTGTCTTCTACAGTAAGCCGGTATTGATTGCCAATGAAAGAGAAGTAGCTGCCCATCTCCATGAGAAAGGCGCGAATGTTCTTGACCAAAGCATCTTCTAATTCTTTTTCCGCGTGTTGGTTGGCCAGCCCTAACAAGCCAAACTGATACTCATCCTTGATAGCGAGTAGGGCCTGATCTCGGTACTTCTCAGGAACCGTGTGGTCAAAGTTGGTCTGGTTGAGCAGGTACTGCTCGTAGGTCTGGTTTTCAATCTGATGGATGAGCACCTTCTTGGACCATCCCATTTTGCGGGTCATGAGCAGGTAAAACTCACGTTGCTGATCGGTCTTGCACTTCTCCATGATGGCCAGGTTGTGCGACCACCCAATTTCTCGCACCAGTGGTGCGAGTTTTTCCTTACCTACGTAGGTCTTTACCCAATTGCGCATCCGCCAGAGATTAGACGCAGAAAAGCCACCTTCTCCAGGAAAGGCTTCCTGAAGGTCTTGAGCAAGTTGCTCTACCACCGACTTGCCCCAGCCCAGTTCTGCTTGTTTGAGGGTGATCTGCTGCCCGATGTACCAATACAGCTCCAGTTGGCGGTGGTTGACCGCCTTGAGCGCCTCGTACTGGGCCTGCCGGATGCGGGCCTTGAGGTCGTGGAGGAAGTGGTGGTATTCGGGGGAGATTTGAGGCATTGTCAGGAAGGTTTTATTCCAATTGGGTTCATATTTATATGGAAAGAGAAACTTACTTAGGGGGATACAGCGTGTGGATTTGCGCATCTTTGATCGAGCCTTCCAGAAACTTCTTGTAAGGAATGCGATCCCCATGTGTGACTTGGTTTCGGGTTACGAGTACGTGCTTGCAAACAAAGTTGACTTCTGGAAAATGAGACCGTATTTCTTTAGCTATTTCTGTCAATGTGGCTACCTGTTCGGTATCAAGCTCAGGAATTAACTGCCTTCCTTTTTCCTCTTGGAAACTGTAAGTAAACAACCATAGCTCCCTGGATTGTAAATTCTGCTGTACTCCGAGTGCGGTAGCACGGTCGGTCAGCTTTTTAATAAAGCCCGCTAAGCGCTCTGGGCTTGATAACAGCTCAAAGGGTTTTATTTCAATTCCGACAAATCCCCCTTCATTGTCTAATAGTGCCAAATCCACATCCCCATCGGGAGCAGACTTGTCATATTTTTTGGGCTTGTATCCATGTAGTACCTTTTGGCAACCAAGTTGCTCATCATAATATTCCTTGAGTTTATACTCAATGAAATACCCAAACTGCGTCCCAAAGTGCGGAGGATTGCGATCTAGGTATTGGGAAATGAGTCTTCCTAGCAAGGTAAGGGTATAACCTTCTTCATGTTCTGCGGCCAGGTGAAGCGCCTTCAGTGCTTCCCCATCTTGCGGTGTCATTCTCTGGGGGCGTAGCAGTGCAGTGGAATACTGCTCAATAATCTCCCAATCAAAATTCAGCGGCATACGCGGAATTTCAATCAACTCTTCACTGTCTTCATAAGTGTAGCAGATGTTCATGTCGTACAACTGTCCTACAATCGTCATCACAGGAATAAGCCCCTTGTAGCCACCTGATATGTTCAGAAGCATCGAGTCTTCCTCTTCTCCTTTGATATCCAAAATAGTTTGTACCAGCCCTTGGATTCCTTGCTCAATAAAAGTCTCCGTTTGTTCGATGGACAGACCAATGATAACATGCTTTTGGGGGGTGAAATGAACCGTCCCATTCTCCCCAAACCACTCCTTCACCAGCTCCGCCGCGAGCCGCGACAGCACCGTATCGGTAGCGATAAGGTACACTTCCAGTTCCTCATTAGGATACTTGTCTGCTATTTTGAGCAGAGAGGAAATTTCCGCGGAGGCTTGGGGGTTGCCATTTGCCCAAGTAGCAATCACCTCGCGAAGGCGTGGAATTTCTTCATCTGTATATCGGCTCCACTGACTATGTGGCGTCTTCTTCAAAGTCTCGTGTTCTGAGCTAGCCTCCCCCTCCTGCCTTTTCTCCCGCATTGCCTCATAGTAATTGGTAAAGATAGAGGTGCCGACGGTGGTAATAACTTTCTTTGTCATGATGCGGGTGATTATGCTTGACCGATAAATGTAATCCCAAACCCCTGCTCGCGCAGTTCATCACTGATGGACTGGCCATGCAAATGGAGGGGCGGAGTTCCTTCCATGACTTCGAAGTGATAAACGGAGCCTGCGGGAACCGTCCGCCTCATAGGCTTGAATTTCCTGCCTTTGATATCAAAGCCGCCGAGGTAAGCAGGTTTCCCCACAGCGGCAGCCAATAGCCGGACCTTGGTTTGGGTATCGGGAATGATCCCTTCCAGCGTATTGGAATCCAACCAACGAGGTAGCCACCCTTGGGAGAAAATCACCGGAGAAGCCAGATATAGCTTGAACATGCTTCCCTCTATCTCAGGAATTAGGGGTAGGATTTTCTGCTCAGCGGCTTCTATGCGAACCGCTTTTGCCTCCCCGCCTAATTTGAGCATATGCCCATCTACATCGAGGCCCTCAAACTCACAAAGAATAGAAATGTCTCTGTTGAGCCTCAGCATCTCCACGCGGTATAGATGTCCTTCTTTGGCTGAGCCCGTATGGGCAGATCGAGCAATGCCTGTCTTGCCTTCGCCTACACGAAAAAATGAGGGCGGCTTCACTTTAAAGCTTTCTACCTCATCATCATCCCCCCATAGGTAAGCTTTTAGGTTGCTGTAATTCAGCATGCTCCCATTGGGGTATGACTCCGCAATTACGCTCGCTCTCAATACGTGTGAAAGCTTCCCGCTACTGAGGGCAGGACGCACTTCTTTCTTCAGAAGTAAGGGTTTATCTCCTTCTTTGGTGGCCAGCAAATCGGCAGGTACCGGAAAATAGCGGTCCCCACTACCGTACTTCAACGCCAGCCCTTTGATGACGAGTTTGGTGGTAGGATCGGCCTCTTTTACCGCTGAGGTAGCATAGTAACCTGCAGCTTTGGTTACTTCATTTGGGCGTGAAGCGAAATAACCCGTTCTCAAAGCTCCAAACAGGACAGATGGAGGAGGAGGAAAAATGCCCGACGCCCACACCTCATCTCCCATGGAAAAAGGCTTGCCGTCTCGAAAAAACAGCGTGTCTAAAGGGGTGATGTCAATTTGCATGACTAGGAGTTGGTTGAGGAGTTGAGTCGGGAAGAAATTGCTCACGTGCTATGAATTGGGCGATTCTCAGCCCAAAGATGAAGTTGGAGGGATCATCACTTGACAGCTCGTATAGCGCTCTGATAGCTACTCTCAGAGCGTCTGCCTCTTCTGCTGATACTTTGGGAGAAAGCGAACGATTGAGCGACCGAAGGATTTCCTGTCTGGCAATTTGGCGTAGTGTAGTATCGGTTTGCTTGGGCATCCGACCGGGTTTGTCTGGATCAAGACCTGTGATTTGAACCAATTCGCGATTCAGCACACCGATGAAGGTATTCGAGCAGCGCTTCTTCAAAAAGGCATCGACAAGCAGAGCAAGATGCTGTACGGAGTAATCTCCCTTGCCGTCTTTGGGTGACCAGGTACCAACCCACGTCTCCGCCTCCCCACTATGCTTCAGCACCTTGATGCCAAGTCGATTTCGCCCGTCTTCTTTGGCTTTCTTTTCCATCATCCGCGCGGTGTCTAGCACCACGTTAAGTGGCGTCTTATAATGGGCAATGGCCACCCCGGCGGAGAAGGTGAGTTCTTGGTTGGCTACCCCGGTTTGATCACTGACTTGCTTCTTGAACTCCTCCCGCAGCGTCTTGAGCGCGGGGAACAAATACTGCAAGTTGATGAAGCCCAGAAAGTCATCGCCGCCCGCGTAAACGGCCTTGCCGTAATCAGTCAGATAATCGCTGGCCCACTTGGCATACTTGCTCAGCAGCCTTGTCAGCTTGCGCTGAAATTCTTTTAAGTCAGGCGGATTGGGCTTATCACCGCTCCACCAACTGCCCATCTTGTCGCCGTCAAAGGCAATGAGGGCATAGTAGGGGGTTTGCTTAACTGATGCAGGCAAAACCTGCTTGATCTTCCCCAGCTTTCCTCGAATGAGGTCCGAGCTTTTGGCCCGAGAAGCATACCCCTGTTTACTCAGGTATCTCTCGGACAGATTTTCCTCGAAAAGCAACTGCCCATCAATTTTATCTTCGCGATCAAAAACTAGGGATAACTCCTTGAGCTCTGTTGGCGAATGTTCTTTGACCTGCTTCACCCACTCCATCAAAGCGATATCAGCCGTAGAAGGAAAATCGCCCCCTTTTTCATAAAAGCGCTTGGTGAAGGCAATGGCGGACAAGCCCTCTCCTTCAGCCATTTGAATTTCATCCCCTTTTGCTGTGGCCCAATCTTTCTGGATGGAAAAGGAAGGCCTTTTTGTATCGGTTTTAGAAAACACCAGCGCATCCCGCTCCCCCGTCACCGAGCACTTTCGATGCGCCTCATCAGCAGGCAACTGCTCAAAAGTGCGCGTGGCCTTGACGGCTCCTAGCAGAGACTCCGTTTCCAGGTAGTTGGCCTTGTAATCGTCTCCTAGCTGGTTGATCACCCAGTGAACCTCCAAATGGTCTCGAATCTGCGCTTCAAACCGCGCT
>CAYVAP010000058.1:0-12971 GCA_964449365.1 uncultured Bacteroidia bacterium | reverse complement strand
CACATATTGGCTCACTCAGTGGCCGCCCAAGCGGCTAAATTTGCTTTCAATTACGAATTCCTGATTACGAATTTCGAATGCGAAGCACTAGGTTCTTCCCTCACCACCCCACCTTCACCTTCTCTGCTTCCTGCTTGCGCTGCTCGATCTCTTCTTCAATCTGGTGGCCTTGTCGCCGCACGGTCAACTGCCACCACATGGTGGCGGGGATCATTCCCTTGCTGTGCGCCTCCAAACGATAGAGAAAAGCCAGGTTGGGCGACTCCTTGTCATGCAGCAAGCGGTTGAGCTTGGTGGCGTGGATGGCCGTCTCTTCGGCTAGTTGCTTTTGGGTGTACCCCAGGATTCTCTGGTAGGCCTGAAGCATCTGCCCAAAGCTGTATGCTGGGAGGTATTTTTCCTCTTCCAGGTATTGACGGATGCGAATGCGCAGCCGGGTAACTTTTATTTGCATCTGATCCTGGTCGGTTTGCTGCTCCAGATACGCCTGGCGATGACGCCTGAATTCTTCGTTGGCAGCGGCTTGTTCATCCTCTGACAATACCTGTGGAATCATCGCTGCTTCTGCGATTTCCTCATCGGTGAGGGTCTCTTTTAGCTTGTTATAAAACTCTTCGTAAGGATTCATAGGAATTCAGCTATAAGTCGAGTGGCTGCTTCTGGTTCAATGGCTAGCATAGGTCCGTATTGCTTGAACCCGTACTTCTCGCAATAATGCTCTATTAGCTTTGTTTTGGAGACCAACGACAAAAATCCCTGGTAGCCTTTGGTAACGGATATTTCACAGGCAAATGCTAGCAAACACCCCGTTATCCGATCGTAATGTTTTCCCTGGCCTCGATTCTCTTTCGACACTTCGATCAGGTTGATGTGGATGCGCAACTCTTCAGGGAAATCACGCAAAGACAAAAGACCTAGCACCTTATCCTCCTGGTCAAGCAGGTAGATTTTATAGAGCTCTTTGTCCTGCTGAAGCTCCAGCGTCCAATCAAAACCAAAGTTCTTAGACCTACTGACCTTGCGGATGCCTTTCTCATCAATCGGGCTGATCTTAGCCTCTTCCCGTTGCTGGTTGCGTCTGTTTTTGAGAAACATTTCCTCTATGAATTTACGGGTTTTTAAGGAAATCTTTACGAAGATAATCAAGATTTCGGGAGGCAAATTGGGGCTAACTCTCCCCAAAATCCAGCAACTTCTCTGCATACCCGTCTTCCTCGATGCCTGGGACCTCCCCGATGCGGCGCATGTACTGGTTGGCTTGCTTCGTCTCCTACCTGATGCAGGTGGTGGCAAGCGCCTGCTCTCCCGCTCTGCCGAGGGCACCTGGACCTGGGGCAGCGACCACGAACAGGATGGGCCTACCACCCTGCCAGAGGCAGATCTGCTCCAGCTTTGGCGGGTGGAGGGGAAGGCAAGTGGGAGTTTGAGGCGAGCTTGCATGATACCCGCGTACCCATTGGGTGTCCTTTCCCGATATATCCGGCCTACCCCTCAGATATATCTGAGTAGCAAAATCTTCGATTCCCGCACTAAAACGGCGTTTTGCCCCAAACTGCCCCAGATATATCGGTCTAGCGACCTTGCACTTCCCAACCCTTCCTGGTACACTAAAAGAATAAAAGCGCTGTAAGGGCGATTTGCAAATCGCCCCAACAAAAGGCAAAAAGGCAATAAGAATAAAAGTCAAACGTGCCTGACGAGGCGGAAGCCCAAGCCGCCGCTCCGGTAGGCGGGGAGGTGGAAGCTGCGGTCGGCGACACGACAGAGGATGGGGTCGCGGCTCCAACCGCCCCCCCGGCTGACGCGGATGGAGCCGCCTTCGGGGCCGGTAGGATCGACTTGTGGGTCGCCAGGGTAATCCGCATACCAATCCCAGCACCATTCAAGCACGTTGCCGCTCAGGTCGTAGAGGCCCAGTTCATTGGGGCGCTTTTGGCCCACCGGTTGGGTTTCGTCCCCGCTATTGGCGTCGTACCAGCCCACCTGAGCGAGGTCGGGGCTGCCGGCGTATTCGAAGCCCCTGGCGTAGGCCCCCCCCCGGGCGGCGTATTCCCACTCAGCCTCGGTGGGCAGGCGATAGCCGTTACGCTCCTTCCGCCAGTTGACTTCTTCTCCCCTGATCTCATAGCAGGAGTCAAGTCCCTGTTTTTCGCTCAAGCGATTGCAGAAATCCACCACCTCAAACCAGGAGATGGACTCTACGGGTCGCTGTGAGCCTTTGAAACGGCTAGGGGTAGGATTATCCTCCATGACGGCCTGCCACAGGGCTTGGGTGACCGGGTAGCGGCAGAGGGCAAAGTCGCGGGTGAGGGTCACGCGGTGGATGGGCCTTGCCCCGATAAGAGATTCTCTACCCATCCCAAAGCTGCCGGCTTCGATGCGAACCATGTGGCTGGGCAGGGTGGCGAGGGTGAGGGGCTGGGCGAGGATTTGCATGACAGTAGCTTTAGGTCCCTAAAGTAACAGCCCAAAGCCGTCTTCGACAAAAGGTATCCTGGTTGAGGTAGGGCTGCATGTCGAGCCATGGATCGCTACTGGAATGAGCCCGAGTGGGTAACCCTCAAAGCATGCTCCTCCTCACGTCGGCTTAGCCTTCAACCAGGTTCCCTCTTCACCACCCCACCTTCACCTTCTCTGCTTCCCGCCTGCGCTGCTCGATACCCGCATCGCTTCACCGGTTTTGCCAAGCTCAGCGAAACCGAGCAAGCCGCCCGCCTCAAAGGGCAGCAAGCCCTGCTCTACGTGGCCATGTCCCGCGCCCGGGATCACCTCTGGGTCAGTGGAGTAGGAAAGGCCTGTGCCTGGGTGGAAGGGGTGGCTAGGTAAGGACTGGTTGGCTTGGCCCTTTTGAAGATTTGAGAGGGCGACATTGCCATAAGAATGGGGGTAGCCCAGCCGATGGCTGTGGGGAAGATCAAAAAAGTGATTTATATAGACCCAATGGCCTGCTTGCGTTTCCGCTCCTGGCGAGCCAAACGCTTTTTTACGCTGTTGTCGACTTTTGCTCGCTTGGCCATGTACGGAAGAGTTCATTGAGGTTACCCAGGTAAGGAATGGCACCGTAGCGGCCTTCGATATAGTCTCGTTCGAAGCTCCGGTCTTTGCGGATGGTTTCCAGGTTGATGACGAAAGCATGGAATGCTAGTGCTTGTCAGAATACTTTAGGATGTTCGTGCTGTAAAACTGAACCTACCACACGAGCCCTTCCTCGTTCAAACCTGGGTTCGAGGGATGCGCACCACAAACTGATGGGCGTCAAGTTGGTTGTCGAATTGAATGGTCGGCAACAGGGAAACGGCGCGTGGAATGCCTGAGCCTAATCCGGTGTAGGGCAGGATTCGAAAGGCGCGGCTGGCCAGGGTGGGGTTGCGCTGAATGGCAGTTCCAGTCAGGATATTGCTCACCGTGAGGGAGTTGGGTAGAACACCGGGGCTGATGATTTCCAGCCGATCATCGAACAGGAAGATTCTGATGGGAGCAGAAATAAAATAGTCCCGATGTACGAGGGCGTTTTGGAGCAATTCTTCCAGGACAACCTCAGGAATTTCTAGTTGCCCCTCCGAGTTGAAGCCCTGATCTCCCTGTACGCGGCGTAGGTTGCGCTTGAGAAAACTCAGGGTGTCGCGGTACAACTCAGGGATGCGCCCATTAATATCCTCACGATCCCGGTATTGCTGGCCTGCAAGCTCATTGCCTACGTAGGCGACGGCTTTCACGTTGAATTGAGGTCGGTACTGCTGGGGGTTTTTCGCTAAGATGAGCAAGCCCGTCAGGTTCAGGGAATCTGCCGTAGCAAATTTTAGGTTCTGCAGTAGCTGGAGCAGATCCAGGTCTAGCTCCTGGACAGACTTCTGAAAAATCGCTTGGACATAGTTCTCCAGGACCTGGGATTCTATGGCATCCAGGCCTGCTCCGGGGATGGGCTGTTCATCAGCATATACCTCCCCTTCGGCTTGAAAAATGCGGCGAAGCTCCTGCTGAGAAGTAATTCGCCGCTTGTCGGCCCCGCTCTTCACCCAGTACACCCCGTTACTATCACAATAGGGACGGTTGCTTCCTTTAGGGACCTGAATCACCATGATGATTTTCTCATCAATCCGGTGGTTGGTGGTGAGCACATTGATAGGAGGGTTGACGTTGTTGGTGCTTACATTGGCCACCAGCTGATTGAGACGCCGGATGTCTTCGGAGGAAAGGCCCGTAATGGTGCCGTCATCAGCTACGCCCACGAAGATCTGCCCCCCCTCGGTATTGGCAAAGGCCACCATCTCCCCAGCAGTGGATAGCGGGTTCGTGAGGGTGAGCTTAAATTGATGCAAGCTGTCCTCTCCTCGATTCAATCTGTCCAGGATTTCTAGTGCTTCCATGTATCATATATTCTTTGCCGAAGCTGGAAGGCTTCTCGCCCTCCTTCCATGATATTGATGATGGTTTCTTGCATCTCCGGCTGGTCGATGCTGCCAGGAGAAAGGTTCATTTCAGACGGAGTATAGATCATGGCTAGCACCTGCTCGGCATCGCCCAAGACGGGAATGTTGGGGTTATGGGTGGCAAAGATAAACTGGGTCTGATCTTTTTGCGCTTTGAGTAACTCAATCAGCTCCCGGAAGATGGACTGGTTGTCCAAGTCGTCTTCCGGTTGGTCGATCAGCACGATACTATTCTCTTGCTGGGTGAGCAGGAAGAGGATCACCGCCGAGGCTCGCTGGCCCAATGAATGTTCCTCCAGGGGTTTCCCGTTATACCGGATGACGACGCGGTCCGCAGGGCGATAGACCAAAAAGTCCGGCAGTTGCTCATAAAAGCGGCTGCGAAAGCGGCTGAACTGATCGCCCCCACGGAGAATCTCGTGGATGCGGCCAACCCCGTTTTCCAGGTCCTTGAATAGTTGGATGAAATCGGGGTAATCACCCACAATGGCCTCCAGATTTCGGGATTGGATATTTTGACCCCGCATGATCCCCTTCAGGTAGTCAAGCATGTCGTCTTTGCGGCCCTTATACACCACTTTGATCTCAATGGGCCACTCCTGGGCATTGATCCGGTCGGCCTCAGCTTGCATGACCTGGAATTGCTGATGCCACAGCTCATTGAGCTGTTGAAGTGCCTGTAGCAAGGTTTGTTTCACCAGCGCACGCCGATCTATTTGTTTGCGGACTTCAGCCAGCCGCAGCTTTACATTATTCAGCTTACGCGTAGCCTCCAGGTAGTCGTTTGCCTGTAAGTTAGGCGCTGCGATTTCCTGCTGGATTTTGGCAAACTCGTCCAGCATCGCGACATAGCCTTTTTGGACGGCCTCATATTGGGTGTGCGCAAACGTAGCGATTTGCTCATAGCCGCTAAGCTTTTCCCTAAACGCCCGAATACCCGCCAGCAACTGTTGAATCTGCTGAGATAGTTGGCCGAAGGCTTCCGCATGTTCTTGGCTCTGATAGGCCTGAAGCTCATCAAGACCCTCCTCCTGTTCAGCCAAGGCATTGAGTAAGCTCTGGTGCAGGTCCTTGATGCGTCGCTCCACTTGCTGAAAGCGATCACGGTCCTTTTGAAAGGCCGCTTGCTTTGCCAGTTTCTGGTCAATAGCTTTATCCTTGAAAATCTGAATCCGGTGCTCCAGCGCACCCTGCTCCTCCTGATACTCAGCCTGTTTTTGGTCTAAGTTGTTTTGATTTAGGAAGGCCTGTACCTGGGCCTTGACTTGCTGTTCTTGCATCTGCTGACTGTTGCGCAGGTCCAGCAAGCGGTCCTCTACCAAGCGCTCAAACAGCCGCTCATTGGCGTCTGATTCCCGGTACGAAAGGTCCTTCTGGCCATAGTACAGGATGGTTTCGTTTTGCAGCAGCTTGCGCACCCCCACAGGCAGCAGTTGATCTCCGTCATAGGCCACTGCTGGCTCACCGAGTACCCGCCGGATGCGATAGGTTTTGCCTTCCCGGACTTTGATCCCCAACTCCACCGTTCCTCCGCTTCCCAACACATGCTTAACCAGTCGGTTTTTATAGTCCGCATCTGAAGCGGGTTTCAGTTCCAGGGCATAGCGAATCAGCTCCAGCAGGCTCGACTTGCCACTACCCCTGATGCCGATCAGGGTGTTCAGGTTGTGGCTGAGGGGCACCTCTACCTTGAGGCGGCTTCCGTGTACCCGCACGGACGCCAGATGCGTGTGTGAAATCTCCGGAGGAAATAAGCCAACCCGGTTTTTGTGGTCCAATAGCGCGTACTTGAGGGCCTGAAACTGATAAGCTCCCAGCTTTAGATAGCAGCATTTGGCTTCGCCACGCACTTGGTGGGCAACGCCTACTTGATCGGGCGATTTGCAGTCCGAGCCTTCCACGAAGGCGGGCAGGTCGCCTAGCCACTGCTGCCATTTCTGTACTTCGTCCCGGGTGCGGACCTTTTGTAGGCCCAATACATTCGTTCTAAACGCTAGGTTTTCACCAAATTCTTTGATACGTCCCCCGCCCAGCTCCTTGAAAAAGCCACTTTTGTCCTCCACGTGAGCGAGCAGCATGAAGCTGTCGCGCCCCTGACGGCGATGCTCCGCCAGCCGGTCAAAGAGATCCTTGAAGCCATACTTACAGCGGGTATTCTCGTTTTCCCGGTTGCGAATCCCGACGAAAACTTCGGAAAGAAAATGGTCCTCAATGTAATTTTCCCCCTTGTCAATCCACTTGTCATAGTCAAAGGCAATCAGGCAATGGACACCATTTGCGCCGTCGTTGACGGAAAGCTCGACGCCAGGGAGGAGCCAAATGTCCGCCTTGCGGGCTTTTTTGTAGAGTGCTTTAAACTCCTCAAGGTCAAATTTATTGTGGTTGGTAATGACCCCGATGCGGATGCCTTCCGCTTGCAGCCGGTTGATGTAATTAGACGCAAATTCCCCATTCGAGGCTGCTTTGGGGGTAAACTCCTTGTCGGCTTGGGTATGCAGGTGAAAGTCGGCCCGTAGCCATTGGCTGCCATTGGCAAAAATCGGTGTGGCGGCTTGCTGTTCCATGCTCGAAGATACCACTTTTTCCGCTTGCCGCTAGCAAGAAGGAAGGCTGTCGGGTGTGCGAAAGCAGTAGGCACAAACAGGCCCGCGACCTGCGCCTGGACGAACTTTTCGAGTAAATGCTGCGATCTGGCTTTCGGCATTTCGAGGCGCTCTTATTGGGCCTTCAGATTCATGAGAAAATGGCCATAATGGCTGGCAACCCTATCGGACAACAGTTGCGACGATTGCTTTGGTCGGATGATACGCGCTGCTTGGCCAGCGGGAAGGAATGACAAAGACGATCTTTACCCCAACCCCTCCAGCACCTCCGCCAAATGATGCACCTTGGTGCAGGGGTTTTGGTCGGCGTACGTAGCATGCCCAGGCCCTACCCTACCCCTACCGCCGCCCCTTCTCCTGCAAATCTTCCAGAAACTCCGAGGGCAGGTCGCCACTGCTGACCAGCAACCGATCGCGCGCCCGCGTGCAGGCCACGTAGAGCAGGTGCCGCTCGGTCTGATAGACCTCGTCGAGGTCGGCTTCATCGCCGATGGCCTCGATGCGGGCCATGGCCGGGATCACCTCATCATCACAGGCCATCACCGCCACAGCGCGAAATTCCAATCCCTTGGCCAGGTGCATGGTGCTGATGGAGAGCTGATCCGCCTGGACTTTTAGGTGTTCGTCGAGTACCTGATAGCGCAGGCCTGCTGCCTCCGCCGCCGCGATGGCGCGCGGCAACTCCGTCTCCGAGCGCACAAACATCCCCATTTCATGAGGCGCAATCCCTTCTTCGCGCCGCGCCTGCAGCCAACGGGCCACGCCTGCCGATTCCTCTTCGAAGCTGTCCCAATGTTCCAGTTGGGGAGCGGGTCCGTTGAAGACCGAGACGGTACCCCGCCGATCCTCGACCACCCCATCCACATCAGCCAGTTCGGGCCCCAGGAGGAGGTCTGCCTGCCGGCGGATCTGGTGCGAGGTGCGGTAGTTGATGCGCAAGGTGCGCGCACGTCCCCGCACGCTTACCCCCAGCGAGGACCAGGAAAAGGGCTGCTGGAAAATCCGCTGCCCCAAATCCCCGGCAAAAAACAGCCCGTCAGGTCGATCACCTGCCATCGCCGCCAAAAAACGCAACTGCGCCACCCCAATGTCCTGGGCTTCATCCACCACCGCATATTCGTAAGGCGGGTGAGCCATCGCCTGAATCTTTTGCGCCAAGACCGAGAACATGCCCGAAGCCGTGATCAAGCCCGCGGCCTGCAGCTGCGCCCGCACCTGGGTAAAAATTTCCCAGAGCAACACGCGCTTCCGCTCAGGCAGGCGGGTCTTGCGCCCCAGCCGCACCACGTCCCGATAGGCCTCCCAATCCTCCAATTGCCAGGCATCGACCACCTGCTCCCATTCGCTCTGGAGAAAAGAGGGCGAAAAGGTGCCCGGTGCGACTTTTTGGCTGGCGGCTTGGAGGAGCTCCCGTAGCTGCGCCCGACTGGCCAGACGAAGGGGTCCCTCATACAATTGGTAGAGTTTCTCGCCCAGGTCCTGTAGCGCATGTACCTCCAGGCGCTCCGAGAGGCGGGGCTCCGGGATCAGGAGCCGTCGTAGCTTGATGCGCAGGGCTTGCGCCAGCGGCTCGGAAAAAGTGGTCAGCAGCACCCGCGCCTCGGGGTAGTTCCGCGCCAAAAACACGGCGCGGTGCAGGGCCACGATGGTCTTACCTGTCCCCGCCGAACCAGCTACCCGGGCGGGACCGTTGAAGCGCTTTTCGACCTTGTCGCGCTGCTGCGGGTGCAGGAAAATGGTCCATTTCTCCCAAGGATAATCCAAGGCTTGCTCCAGCTCCTCGACGTTATGCATCACCCGGAAACGGCGCTGCGCGTCGGGGTGGGCAAAAGGATCAGCCGGTACGGGCAATGGCTCAGCGGGTGTGGCTCCCACAGCCAGCTCCAGCAAAGCCTCGGCCGCCTCGGCGGGGAGGTGATCGCTCAGGGCGAGCAGTTGGTCTTCATCCGCCTCCAGCACGTCTGCAACCCATTCCTCGGGGACGCCATAGCGCAGCAGGTCCTCGGCAGCGTAGCTTTCAAATAGCTTGGGTTTGGGGGCCGGCTCCTCGGCTACATAGCTGGGAACCACAATTTCCCGCACCGTTTCGCGAACCTCGACCAACTGCGCGGCCCCAGTCTTGGGGTGGGTTTCGAGCTTGCGCCGCTCAGCCCAGGCGTAGGCTTTGTCGTGGTGGTCGACGTAGCAGAGCAGAAAGTTATCGGCGCTTTTGTGCACGATCAGCCGCAGGTCCATGTTCACACTCACCGAAGCAAAACGCTTGTCCTTGGCGCGGTCTAGCTTATGGAAGCGCAGCCCCGGATGAGCAGGGTTCATTTGCAAGTCAAACGCGGTGGTTTTCACCGCTTTTTGCTCGTCGCTGCTGAGCTTGGCCAGGCTATCGGTGAAGGTGTCGGCGATGCGGAATTGCATATTTGGGAAATATTAGGATGGCCTCAGGGATCAGGGAGTAAAACACTATTTTACCAATACTTTTTTATACTGATTCTCAGAGGCTTGATCCCAAAAAATCAGGCGGTCTTCCCTGAACTTAGAAATAGCTTCTTTACAAGACATAGAGATATTATCAAATAGTGCTACGATTAACAAGCTGGTTGTTCTCGTGAGGATAGTGTAAATAAACTGAAACTGATCTTCATCTGACCCAATGCGAGACTTGGTAGACCAAACGACACAGTTTTTTTCCAGACCCTTTAAGGCCAGGATAGAGTTGGTCGTGGCGATCTGCTGCCCTAGTTCTGCGAGGTTGTTAACTGCGTGGTACAAGTCCATGTCCCACTCCAGAATGGTAATCAAATAGCTTGTTTTATCTATCATTCCTTCCTCTTGAGGCTGATAAAAAATCTTGTAGTGATTTACAATGGTCTGCACTTTTTGGGCCATTTCCTCGTTGGAAGTGGCATAGACCACAATGGGCCGGGAGCCGGGCGGCGCATCTCGATAGGGCTCAAGAATATCTGGCTCATTATCCATTAAGTTATGCACATACTCTGAAAAAGGTTGTATGGCCTCGCTAATCCGAAAGGGAAGTCGGTATGAACCTTTAAGTCTCTGCACATTACGCTTTTTCATCCCATCTAACCTAGGAATGCGCGAGGTTGCCGTCTTACCAAGATGCACGGCCTGGGCAACATCTCCGCTAATTACTAGGTGGTCTGGATTATTGAGCATTAGGTAGAAGGTGTCTATGTCTGCCGGCGTACAATCTTGGAACTCATCAACGTAAATATGGTCAAACTTTTTTTGTATTTGCCCACTGCGAAGATTACGGAGAAACCTGTGTCGACGAGTGATCAGAGAATCATATTTACTATTGTTAAGGATACCTAAATAGAGAGAAATTGCATACCAGACAATATCTCTTTGCTCCTTATTTAGGCCAAAGCCACGGCCTCTTCGCATGCAATTAAGATAAATCTCTTTATCCTTTTCACCTGATTCTATTGTATCTAATGATAGGCCATAAACTACCCGATGATACTCTTCATAAAGAAATTCAGGGGTTAAAATATTAACCATTCTTTTGTTGTCTAGGTTAAACTTTTCGTAGACATTGGGGATTACCTGATTATTGAAAATTTGGTAATGGAAGCTATCTTTTACCTCAAGGATGGTATCATTAATATTTCCTATCCTGGTAGGAATTTTATCAAAATTCAGGAGCCATATATTTGCCTCATGGCTACCATGGAAAACAAAGGATACTGCTTCCTTCTGAATGAAAACATCAAATTTATCTTCATCCAGTAGGTCTTTTAACCAATGATGTACAAAATTTATTAAGCCTTTGTTAAAGGTCGAAAACAATATTCGGAGGTTGGAATTATAATTGACAGATTCGACGATGTTTTTGATTCGCTCAGTTATGACTACTGTCTTTCCAGAGCCCGCTGGCCCTGTGATGATTGTCGGACGTCCATCATTAACTGCGGCTTTTCTTTGATCATCGTTAAGGCTAATTTGAGCTCGAGAAATCTTGGGGGGGGAAAACAAACTAATTTTTTCAATCTTTTTTTGGCCAAAGGGCAGGCTCAATAAGCTTCTTTTCTCTAGTATGGATGCGTATAGACTTTTCTCATCCCAATAAGCGGTTGAGTTAAAACTAGGGTGAATGTTGTTGCACAACCAATTCCTGAAGGGACTAAAGCTTTCTACAGGCCCAGAAAACAAGAGGTTTTGGGTAAACTCTGGAGTTATCTGCTCATATTGACTTTGCTGTTTTAGTTGAGTGCAAACCCCATTCAATAGACCTCTCTTATTGAAAGAGGACAATAGAAATACTCTTTCTGGTTTGTATTGACTGGCAAGACGGAGAAAGTTAGCCTGTAGTCTTGCGATGTTTTCGCTTTGATCAAATAGATAACTAGCGATGAACCAGGGAATTCCTTGAGGGGATTCATCATGAATGGACCATGAGTTGAGGCTATAATCTGTTTTAATCTTTTTTGCGTGAGGAAAGTGGCTACAAAACTGAGTCCATAGATACTTCAAGTTGAAGTTTAGCATAAATGGACTTGTGTCAATATTGATCATTCTAATTGGCGGTAGCGACGCGCCAGATACTGCTAATATGTGGTAGGCTAAACCCACAGCACATTGGATGGCTCCTGCCCCAGCCCCCAGGTCATAAATGTCGATTGGTTCTTTTTGATTTGCTAGGTTATAAAATGTTCGGGCAAAGTATTTTAGAAATGCGTTGATACGTCGTGGCTGATAATACAAGTTATACACAAAGCCAATTGACGGACGATCATAGCAAAGGTCAGCCCCTTTCCCTAACTGAAAAGTTTCCAAGTTCGCTCTGGCTATTTCATACTGATAGTTCGGTAATGATTTATTGTGATCATTGTACCAATAATAACTAGCTTTATACATTGCTAGTTCTAATGGCTTTTTTTGTTGAGCAAGCTTGGCAAGGAATTCTTTTTCTGAGATCATTTGCTTTGATTTAAATGGGGCTAAAGCCTTCCTTTCCTTCTCCTGTTTGGGGTAAAACAGTTTTGATTATGTCCCTTACAGATTCATACTTTTCTATGGTCCAATTCATATCTGAAATTAGCTTTTTGGCTTGCTCTCTGGTGCCCGCTACAAATTTTCCCCGGTCAGCATGGAAAGGTTGAATGATGAACTTAGGAATCCCCGTTTCCTTTAAGGACTGGGCAAAACCATGGGCATCTTCGATTGGCAGGAGCGGCGTCATGGTAATACACGTCTGAATTCCCGCCTCATGGACTGCCTGAATCGCCTTGAGACGAACCTTGTTACTGGGACAAAAGGGTTCAAAGGTTTTTCTGACCCGCTCACTGTCAGTGGTAATGGTCATATTCACCTGAACTACCTCAAATTGCTTTAGGATGTCAATGTCCCTGGTTACCAGTTGGCTACGCGTCTGTATGACCAGTCGAGTTTTGTGATAAGTGGCTAATTCAATCAAGAGCTCTCGGGTCAGCTCCAGATCCCGCTCAATTGGCTGATAGGGGTCTGTCACGCTACTGAGATAAATGGTTTTGTCCTCCAGGGGCCGTTTCCTTTTTTTCTTCAATAAGGCAAGCGCATTTTCTTTCACTTCGACCCAATATCCCCACTCATCGCGCTTAGCTTTATCTCGTGCAAAAAATGCCGCATAGCAATAGGTACAGCCGAATGAACAACCGCTGTAAGGATTCATGGAGTAGTCATACCCTTCCATAAAACCGCTGGTCTTGGTAAGAATACTACTTGCCTCTTTGTATTGGATACTACTGTGGCCCAGCTTCTGCTTTTTAGGAGGTTCTTCGGAACCAAAAAGTTCTGTTTGCATGCCAGTTAATCGTTTTGAAACGCTCCACGCGTTTGATGGTAAGACTGCATGTTTGCTCGAATATAGATATAGGGCGGCCCCCTGCTACACCCGAAACACCTTCATCACTTCATCGCCCAGGTGGTTGATGACCTTGAC
>CAYVAP010000057.1:0-13154 GCA_964449365.1 uncultured Bacteroidia bacterium | reverse complement strand
TTACTCTGCGCCTCTGCGTGAAACAAAAAGGGGAAGTTATTCTTTGAGCCTTACTTAGCGAATGGGCTGAGGGCGATTGTTGGGCTCTTGAGCCGCCGGTGGCGGAGCACCATCGTTGGGCTGATCGTTGAGGTTGAGGTTGTTGACCTGCTTGCTCACCTCTTTGAGGGCTCCCACCCCTAGGCCCAGGGTGGAGCGGGCAAATTCGCGCACGTAGGGATAAAAAAGCGATCCCTGGGCATTGGCCCGGCTGGGAAAGTTGGCGAAACTGAGTACAACAAAGGCTAGACTTAGAGCCAGGGTGGCCACGGTGCCACCCGCGAGGGCCCCGAGCGCTTTGTCAAAGGGGAGTTTGACTTTTTCAAAGCCCGCCGTGAGATAGCGTAGCAGGGTGGTTACCAGCACATACACCACCACAAAAGCAGTAGCGAAGCTGAGAATGCCCGCCGTCTTATCGTCGAGTTGCAGGTTGAGATAGTCGAGGTAGATGATTTCGGCCAGATAGCGCATCCGAAAGCCCAGGATCACCGCCGCCCCGATGGAAAGTGCCGCAGTCGCTTTGGCAAAGATTCCCTTCATCGCGCCCCGGTACATCCCGAGGCCGATCACGGCGATGATGATGATGTCGAGTGGATTGAGTACCCAGCCTTGATTCATGCGAGTGAAACGTGAATGGTGAAAAGGTGGAAAGGCTCTCTTGACGCTGATCAGTTTCCTAGCAGACGCTTGACCACGGCGGAGATGGTCTTGCCATCGGCCTTGCCGGCCATCTCTTGGGAGGCGACGCCCATGACCTTGCCCATGTCCTTCATCGACTCGGCCCCGACCTGCTCGATGATGGCTTGGACCTTGGTTTCGATCTCCGCTTCGGAGAGCTGCTTGGGCAGATAGCGCTCGATCACGATGAGCTCTTCTTGCTCGATGGCGGCAAGGTCATCGCGGCCATTTTGCTGATATTGCGCTAGCGAGTCGCGGCGTTGTTTGGCCTGCTTCATGAGCAGCTTGATTTCTTCTTCTTCGGTCAGGGGGGCACCCTGACGGCCCTCCGACACTTCCTCGTTGAGGATGGCCGCTTTGATGGCGCGCAAGGCTCTCAGGGTTGCCTGATCTTTGCTGCGCATGGCGGTCTTCATGTCGGATTGGATGGTCTCTTTGAGGCTCATAAAGATGGGAAATTACAAATAATTTAGCAAAGCCGATGCATTTTGCTCTTTGCCAAAGTACTTGGGGGCTTTACCGTTAGGTTTGAAGAGATAAATGTTGACCGCATCGTCGTTGTAGCCAAAGAATTCCTCGAAGCGGATGTCTTTGTCTTGCAGAAAGTGTACCTCGAGGCCGGAGTCGCCAAAATACTCTTCCCGAAAGTGTTTGATGGCCTCCACCTCGGGCTCGAGGGTTACCCAGACGAACTGGACCTTTTTTTGCAGAAATTTTTCGGGGGCATTGGCGATGTGCTCGGCCTGGATGCGGCAGTGATCGCAGTAAGGGTCAAACATCATCACGAAGACGGGACGATCGGGGTCGAGTTGCTCATACGTGAAAGGGTGGCCCTCAAGATCGTAAAATGAAAAAGCAGGCAACGAAACCTGCGCCTGGACACTGGCGACTAGGGCCGACAGCACCACAACCGAAACAAACATGCGCTGAATCATACGTGGGTATTTTGGTTTGCACAAACTGCCAAGAGACTTTGGCAAAAATGCTTATTTTAACGCAAAAATCACGGGCAAGGTACGAATCCCTGGCTAAAATTAGCCACCGCGCCGATTGACCTCGCAAGGGTGATGAAATCTATCCGACTGCCGATCTTTTTGCTGCCACCCTGATTTCTCATATCGAATTGACCTCCCTTTGCTCGCACGCACCCCGAATTCCTGCCATATGCTCCCATATCTGCTCGGCTGGTGGCTGACGCTGACCGCTGGTGGCTGCACGCCCGCCGACTCTTTGCCTCCTAAACATGAGTTTCGGGCCACGTGGGTGGCGACCGCCTTCAACATCGACTGGCCTTCGGCCAGTGATCTCAGCCCTGCTCAGCAGCGGGCCGAGTTTTTGGCCCTCCTCGATCAACAACAAGCCCTGGGTATGAATGCCGTGATCGTGCAGGTACGCGGCAGTGGCGACGCCATTTACCCTAGCCAGTATGCGCCCTGGTCGGCCTATCTCACGGGCACCCAAGGCCACGCGCCCGAGCCATACTACGACCCGCTGGCCTTCATGGTCGAGGCTTGCCACGCCCGCAACCTGGAGTTTCACGCCTGGCTCAATCCCTTTCGGGCCATTTCGCACCTGCGTTTTAGCAGCGTATCGGATCAGCATGCGGCCCGTCAGCATCCCGAGTGGACCTTTCAGTATGGGGCAGGCAGCTTTTTTGACCCAGGCATGCCTGCGGTACAAGATCACCTGCTCCAGGTGGTGATGGAGCTGACCCGCCGCTACGACATCGACGGGCTACACTTCGATGATTACTTTTACCCCTATCGCCGCCACGGCAAGGAGGTACCCGATCAGGCCACCTTTAACCGCTACCAGCAGCATCGCATGGACCGGGCCGCCTGGCGCCGCAACAACCTCGACCGCTTCATCGCCCGCATCGCCGATAGCTTGCATCAGGTCAAGCCCTGGGTCAAATTTGGCATCTCGCCGATGGGTATCTGGCGCAACCACCGCGATGATCCCCTCGGCTCGGACACCGACGTAGACCAGACGGCCTACGATGCCCTTCACGCCGACGTGCGCAAGTGGCTGCAAGAAGGCTGGATCGACTACGTAGCCCCTCAACTTTACTGGAGCACCGACCATCCACAGGCTAGCTATACGAAACTGCTGCGCTGGTGGAGCCAAAATGCCTTTGGCCGGCATCTCTACGTGGGCCACGCTAGCTTCAAGCTCAAGTCGAACGAGCATCGCCACTGGCGCAATCCCGATCAATTGCCCCAACAGCTACGCCTCAACCTGGCCTATCCCCAAGTGAAAGGCAGCGTTTTTTACAGTGCCAATTCTTTGCAAGAAAACCCCTATCAGGTACAGGAATGGCTGCAGCAACGCCGCTTTCGGTACCCGGCGCTAGTGCCACCGATGCTGTGGAAAGACAGCATTCCGGCGCGAGCCCCGGCACAGCTCTCGGTGGTCAGCAAAGGGAGCCACGTGCGCTTGCGCTGGTCCCGATCGCAGCCCGCTCAAGATGGGCAAGAGGCTACCTACTACGTGCTCTATCGCTTTCGCAGCAACGAGCCGACCGACCTGCGCAATCCTGCCTCCATCCTGACGGTACAGCGCGACACTACCTTTGCCGACCTGCGCACTGCCCCGGGGGTCGAGTACCTGTACATAGTTACGGCCTGCGACCGCCTGCACAACGAAAGCCAGACTGGCACCGCCGCCTTGTGGCCCCGCAAACCAGCCATGGCCGTGCAGGCGCTCCCCCCATGGCGCAGCGTGATGCGCGCGCGCTATCTGCAGCCCGCAGCAGCACCAGACCCGGCGCTACCAGTGCGCCCCTTGCCTCGACGGTGATGTTCAGGGGAAATATGCGTAATTTGTCTACTCGTTTGCTTTTCACCCCTCAATCTGATTGCTCGTGTCTGCCTGGACTGCCCCCTTTCGTTGGTTCTACGCCTGGATCGACCGGGTGCTGTGTACCTTGCTCGCCCTACTCATCGCTCAGTTGCCAGTCTTCACGGATCAATACCTGGCGGCGCTCGATCACGCCCGACAACGCACCGAGCCTGTGTATCAGCAGACGGTGCGCATGGCTGAGCAGCTCCGCTTGACGCCGGAGACCTACCTGGCCAAGTTGGCAGAGGAGGCGACTGCCTCGGAGCGAGATTCCCTCAAGCTGGTGAGCAACACCCTGGCACGGCATGAGCGCTATGAGCAGGCATACGAAACCCTGAATCGCCGACCGACCTGGCTGCGCCCGCTGGCTTTGCTGCTGCGCATGGACCACAACGTGCGCAAGACCCTCGACTACCAACCACAACTGCCGATAACCCTGGCGGGCTTGATCTATGCGCTAGTGGGGCTTACCCTCGGCTGGCTGCTGATGGGAGCGCTGCGTCAGGCGGTGAGTGGGCGCAAAGCACGTCCACAAACGAGGTAACTGATCACGCCCCTTGCATTCATGCTTCCGGCTGGTCCGGCAGACGCAGGCGAATGGGGCCTTTGGCTTGGTCGGGATCGACCACCTGGCCTTTTTGGGTGATTTCCAGCTTTCCTTGCTGGACCAACTCTCGGGCGGCAGCCCGCACGGCCTCCATGTGCTTGCGCCAGTCATAGGGATAGAGATCGCGCACTACCTCCGAAGGGCAGATGGTCTTGCCCGCATCGCGCTGCTTTAGCAAGGTGAGGATGTGTTGTTTCAGCATATCTCTGATTGGGTGTAGAACAGTTTAACCGCATCCCCATCCCCCGATGAGTTTATTTTCCCTCCACTTCTGCCACCATCTCTTCGACTTTTTGTCGCAGAGATTGTTTGTACGAAGCGAGCCGCTGAGCCACCTCCGGGTCGTAGCTGCCGATGATTTGAGCGGCCAGGATCCCTGCGTTTTTGGCGCCATCGAGGGCGACCGTGGCCACGGGTACCCCTGAGGGCATCTGCAAAATGCTCAGTACCGAGTCCCAGCCGTCGATGGAGTTGGAGGATTTGATGGGAACCCCGATCACGGGCAAGGTAGTGAGCGATGCGACCATGCCCGGTAGATGAGCCGCCCCCCCCGCTCCGGCAATGATGACTTTGAGGCCGCGCTCACGGGCTTTTTGGGCATATTCGACCATGCGCAAGGGCGTACGATGCGCCGATACCACGGTGAGTTCGTAGGGGATTTGAAATTCGGCCAGCATCTCTGCTGCGCCTTGCATGACGGGCAGATCGCTTTTGCTGCCCATGATGATGCTGACTTGCATAACAAAAAATTCAGGATTGGAAATTCGTGATTCGGAAGGGTGTAGGACAGTTTTCCTATTTGAAGGCGGTTCACCCCCTGTTTCCATTTGACCCTTCTGCTGAGCGAAGCTCAGCCCCTCTGTAAGGCCCCCTTGAGGGGGCGACGGGGGTGAAAAACGATCTTAAGGAATTTTGACCTACGCCCATTCGGAATTTAGACTTTAGGTTGTGTGCGGTTTTCAGAGCAATTGATTGCTTGAGAACCCAACCGCAAAATAGACGGTTTGGGGGAATCACTGTCACGTTGCTACTTTTTTGCGGGTCATTGACCCAAGGCAGCGTAGCTTTGTGAGCCATTCACTACTTTAAAGCGCCGATGTCGAATTTTTCATTCCTAATTTCGAATCAATTCCATGTCCCGCATCACCGATCAAGAGCGAGAACGCATTCAGAAATACTTTGGCAAAGAACTGGCCGAGATCAACGCCGATAATTTCAAGGGGCTAAAAAAAGAAGCTCAGCGAAAATATCATCCTGATAATTTTGCCCATTTCGACGATGAGACGGTGCTGGAGATGGCCAAGGACCGCTTTCAGGAGATCGAGCGGCTCAGCCAAAAGCTCGAAGCCTACCTCAACGGCAATGCCTCTGCTGCGCCCATGGTAGCCGACCCCGCAGCCGACCCCAACGTGGCCTATCGCTCGGATGGCATGGACCTGGAAATCATGACTTCGGATGCCGACCTCAAGTTCAGGCTGTTTCGCAGCCGCTACATCAGGCGGGGAGATGAGGTACGCATTCGCGGTACCAAGGCCAAGCTCATTTCTCTGGCCGACTACGGCAACCGCTCGGCGGGCTTTCGCGAAAATATCAAGCTGCGCCTGGCCTTCGGCCCAGAAAACGACCTTAGCCAAATCGTCGCGTGGCTCTTTCGCCACATCTCGGGCGTTACCTCCAACTTTGTGATCGAGGGCAAAGTCGTGCCTATCGAGCCATACGAGATCCTGAAAGCGGTGCGGCGAGAAGCAGTGAAAGAGCTGAAGAGTTGAGCGCATGAAAGAGCTGCGCGGGGTGGCAATCGAGCGATCTCTGCTTTCTGCACCGAGGGGCGGGGCAGAGGGCTACTCGTCGAGGTGAATGAGCTTGAAGCCGTAGTCTGGCGCGCGGGGGCCTGTGGCTTTTTCGAGCGCCACAAGGGGGGGGATAGCCACGGTGAGGGTGCTTCCTGCACTTTCGACTACTTCGGTCCAGGCCTCCACTGGCCCGATGCCTCCTTGCCGATGGCCGTCGCCATTGTAGTCGTGGGGGGGATAGGTGTGCCACCACTCCAGGCGATAGCGCCCCGGCTGCTCGATGGGCAGGGTCAGGGTTTCTCGATAGAGTGGGTAGCGATAAGGATCGAGGCCCGCGTCGGTCCCGGTGGCTTTGGCTGGCCAGTTGAAGGGGTCGCAGCCATCAGGATCGCGATCATTGGCCGTGGCGGTGTGGCGCAGGTCGTACCAATAATGATTTTTGTTGTGTACCCAACCCATCACCTTGCCAGGGCCAGCTAGGGCAAATACCTGCAGGTTCCCGTCGTTGGAGGTGTAAATGCCTCCGGCGCGATAGGCAGGGTTGTCGGCGCTGCCTGGGTAGCAGCCGTCCGGCGAGGCGCGGTTGAAGTCAAATTCTGGCAAAAACGCTTGCCCACAGGTATTGGCTAGCGAGCGCATACCGCCCAACTCTTCGCCCTCAAAAAAGGCACGCAATGGCACGTAGAAGTGGTACCCCTTGGGATCGAGCCAATGGGCGTGAAAAATCCAGTAGTACCAGATCATGGCGGAGCTGAAACTGCCCAAAAAGCTCGAAAACCAAAGCCCGTTGTGCATGACGCTGTAGGTGGTCGGGTCGCTCTCGTTGATATCCCACCCACAGCGCTGCCCCTGATCGGAGGTGAGGTGAAGGCCATATTCCCCTAGCAGACAGGGCTTGTCGTAGCGCTGAATCAACTGCTGGGTAAGGTAACGGGTAAAGTACCCGGTATTTTTCATGCCGTGGTACTGATGATAGCTGCTAAAGTCGCTCGCGTCGCTGGCCCATACCTCCAATGCCGAATTGGGATTCATGGTGCCAGTAGTAACCAACACCTGTTGGCTCAGCTCATGCACGTAGCGGCCTAGTGCGATATTCCATTGGTCGATGGCCGCCTGATGCTTGGCATAGTAGCTGCGATTGGCCGCCAGAAAATTGTCGGTCTCGCTGAAAAGCTCTACGCAAAAAAAGCTGGGTGAATAGCCATAGCGGGCGATCAGATAGCGGATTTTTTGCTTGGCAAACGCTAGCGCCTGCGGATCGGTGAAAAAATCTACCACCTCCTCTACTCCCGCGAGCTGGCTGTGGTAGGGATTGTGGTCCCAGTGAAAATAGTTGAAGCGCTTGTCATAGTCGGGGCTATGGTTGAAGTAGACATGGTCGTATACCCCCAGGTGCAGATAAATACCCCGCTCTTCGGCCATGGCGAAAAGATGATCGAGGTCGAAGGCCCGATTTTGCTGCGGATCATAGTTGCCTACTTGGTCTACCTCCAGGTCAAAGGTCCAGGGAGCCAGCAAAATCCTGGCGTAATTGCCCCCTGGCTCTGCTCCCTCGGCGTGGCTCAGCTCGTCGAAGTACTGTCGATACTGAAAGATGGTGTTGCGAGCGTATGCGGGATCGCCGTCGGCGCGCACATCGCGAAACGGCTCTGGCAAGCCTTGATTGCTGTAATAAGCCAGGCTGTGGCCCATCAAGAAGGTGGAGCGCCCCTGGGCGTCGCGGAGATATCGCTCCCCTGGCGGAAAATGCAGCGGGCCAGGAAGGCCACTTGCCACCGCTCGCAAGGTGATGGGGCTTCCCCAGGGCTGGCGCTCGGGGCCGCGCAGCAATTGCAATTGCCACCGGCCCGGCTCATCCAGAGCAAAACGCATGCGCCAGCGATGTTGGGGGATCGAATCGCTCGGGGCTTGCCACAATTCAGCCGCCCCATTGCTCACTCTCATGGTGCCATAGGAGACCTCCGGGGCTACTTGGCCATAGCGCAAGGGCTCGTAGTAAAAGATCAGTACTGCTTTTTGCTGGCCTGATGGCCCCCTCAGTTGCCCCCGGATGCCATCATAGCGATAGCGCGCCACGGCGCTTTCCCACTCCTGGTCTAGCGAAAGGCCCAATTCGACCTTGGTAAAAGTGGGGATATCAGTGGGAGGCTCTGCGCCGACCGTAGGCGCATACCAATACCTCTCGGGAGATTGGCCCTGGGCTGCCAGTGCCATCAGCAGCGCAACAAAGGCAAAGCATCGAGTCTTCATGCTGGTAAATTGCCCATCATCTCCCTCAAAGCCAAACTGGGGCCATCACTCCTGCCGAGGGTTGACCAAAAATCTCCGTCTTTGGAGATCCGATTTCTTGAGCGAATCCGTATCTTTAAGCTCCTTTAGTCAGGCACAGAGCTAGGTCAACTTCCTGTGCTTAGCCATCAGATCAACCGCTAAAGCCTCTACTTATGCGCCGCATCTACTTCGATAATGCCGCCTCGACGCCCTTAGACCCCGAGGTGTTTGCTCATATGCAGCCTTACTTCCTCGACTTTCAGGGCAATCCCTCCTCGACGCATGCTTACGGGCGCGAGCAGCGCCATGCCATCGAGCAGGCGCGCCGCCAAATCGCGCATCACCTCCACTGCCAGCCTTACGAGCTCTACTTTACCAGTGGCGGTACCGAAGCGGACAATACCGCCATCTTCGGCGCAGTAGAGGGGCTGGGCGTCAGGCACATCATCACCACCCGCATCGAGCACCACGCCGTTACCCACCCCGTAGAGCATCTGGAGCAGCATGGTGAAATTACGGTCACCTGGCTGGGCGTCGATCAGCAGGGACACATCGACCTCGACGAGTTGGAGGCGGCGCTGCAAGCGCACCCCCATAGCCTGGTCTGCCTCATGCATGGCAACAATGAGATCGGCACCGTCTACGACCTAACGGCCATCGGCGAGCGTTGCCGGGCAAATGGGGCTTATTTTCACTCCGACACGGTGCAGAGTATGGGTAATCTGCCGCTGGATCTGGGCACTACGCCCATCGACTTTGCCACTGCCTCCGCCCATAAGTTCAACGGCCCCAAGGGGATCGGCTTTTTGTTCGTGCGCAAGGGGGTGGTGATCCCGCCGCTGATCAGCGGGGGCGGCCAAGAGCGCGACCTGCGGGCTGGCACCGAAAATCTACCCGCCATCATGGGACTGGCCTTTGCTCTGGACAAAGCCTACGCCCAGCTCGAAGCGAAAACCGCCCACCTGCGCGACCTCAAGCAGTACATGCGGGCCCAGTTGCAGGCGGCTTTTCCGCAGCTTCAGGTCAACGGCGATCCCGAGCCAGCGCGAAGCCTACCCACCGTGCTCAACGTTTCTTTCCCGATGGAGGATGACCTGATGCTGCTCTTCAACCTCGACCTCGCGGGCATTGCGGCCTCGGCAGGATCGGCCTGCAACTCTGGGGCCCTGCAAGGCTCGCACGTGCTGCAGCAGATCGGGGCTAGCCCCGGCGCGGTGCGCAACACGGTGCGCTTTTCCTTTGGCCGCCAAAATACCCGCGAGGAGGTCGACTATGCCGTGGCCCAGCTCAAAGAGATGGCTCTCACCGATATGAACAGGGCATAGGGGGAAAATATAGGGCATAGAGGCGATAAGGGGCATAAAGGCAGGAAGGCCCCCCATATTGGCTCATTCAGTGGCCGCGCTAGCGGCCCATTTTACGTTCATCTCCGTGAGATTTAGCACTTTTCATCATACCACATACCAATGGACATGAGCCTTTGGCGCCCTCATTTTTTGACAGACTCGCTTTTTGACAGAATGGACAGGACAAAACAGGATTGATAGGATAAAAAAATGACTTTCAGTCCCTTATGATCATACAAACCCTCTAAATCCTGAAATCCTGTCTAAAATGATCCTGGCCATTCCGTTTTTGGGTGAGCGGCCACTGAGTGAGCCAAGAGGAACGGAAGGTACATGCTGCACGACCACCTTATACCCTTATTCCCCTATACCCCTGACCGTTCACATAGGTGAGAGCCGCAGAAACCAGCCCTCGAAAACGGAATGGTCTAAATTGATCGATGATGTCCCGTAGCATGACTTGGTACATACCTTTCGAAGCTTCAACCTGATTCTCTGACCATGCCCGACCTTCTCAGCCTGCTCCACGACGAACGTCTGCTTTTCGAAAAGCTTTGCTCGCAAGCGAATTCACCTGCGGGACTATCCGAAGGTGAGGCATTGCGCTGCGTGGCCAATGATCAGGGGCGCTTGCTGCGCCTGGAACAAGCCGGGCTGCTGAGCGCCGCAGGGGGTCCGTATCGGCTTACCCCCCAAGCCAAAGCCCTGCTGAATGCTCTGGGGATATGGCCGACGGCTGAGGCTACCCCCGCGCCAGCTACCTCCTCGCCGATGCTCAAGCATCTATGCTGGCTAGAGGATCTGATCGAGCGAGGGCAGCTCCGCAGTGCCACCAACGTCGACGCCCTGCTGGCTCAGCACCATGGGCTGCCGCTCGACGGCAAAGAGTCATGGAGCACCCGACCGCGCCTCAGCGGCGTGGTCACGTTGCGCGAGCGCTCCCCGCTACGTGATACCAGCGCGCATGATCGGGCGGTGCCTCCAGAATGGGACGAAGCGGTGGCTTCAGAGCTTGCCCCCGACTGGCTCAGTCTGCGCAGCGATTTTGCGCAGTCTCAAACCGACTTACTCAGCTTCCTGCGCCAGATCAGCACCGATCCTGCTACCGTCGCTGATTGGTACCTCGCGGCCCTGGCTATGGACGCACCTCGCTTACAGATTCACGATCAGCGCCTTGCCTGGGCAGGCAAAATCTGGGCGCGCATCACCTGGCAGGCCTCACCCTGAGCTGGCATTTCAGGCCGATGGGCCACAGTTGGATCAGTGGTACTTTTTGGTCAAATTGCTATCCATCGCCTAATCCGTCTAATTTTCATGCGCTTGTCTTCCTCTGCCTCTTCTCTGCAAGCCTGGCTATGGTGGGGATTCACCTTGCTGTTTCTGCTGGGGTATCACTGGCTAGCCTACGCCGGGCACTACGGCTACGATGATATGCTATACGCCAAGCTATCGCATGGCATATTGCAGGGCAACTGGGATGCGAGCGATCATTTTTCCTTTCGCTGGTCGGTGCTGCTCCCCACGGCCCTGAGCTATCGCTTTTTTGGTGTGAGCGACCTTAGCTCGGCCATACCTGCCTGGGCAAATAGTGGGGTGGCGCTGGGGGTGGTGATCTGGAGCCTCAAACGATATGGCTCGGCGGCGATGATGCTCGGCCTGGGATTCGTGCTGCTGCACTACTTCACCCTATACTACAGCGACAAATTGATGGCAGATATTCCGCTGGCTACCGGTGCGACCTTGGCCGTATGGCTGGTAGCCAGAGCCCGCTATGCTGAAGCCACCCATCGGCATATCTGGCTGGCCCTGGGCTGGGCTGGCGCTTGGCTGTATGGTTTTTTGGCCAAAGGCAACATCCTGCTCACCCTCCCGCTATGGCTGTGGCTGGCTGGCCAGGACCTATGGCTGCGTCGTCACCTGCGCTTTTGGGGGTGGGCCCTGCTTTGGGGCATTTTGCTGCTAAGCGGTTACCTGGCTATCATCTACGCCTGGACCGGTGATCCGCTGGCTCGCTTTGGGGCCATTGCCGCCAATGCTTACCAAAACGCTTGCAGCTATGAATTGCAACCAAATGAAGTGCTATGGCGGCGAATCAGCTCCGGCTGGGCCCTCAACTTGCTAATGCAGGGCAGTTGGCCCGCGTTTATGATTTTGCTGGGCATGCTAGGGCAGCCTCGCCTCTTTGATCGCCCCGAGCAGCGCTATTGGGTGCAGAGCCTACTGGTGCTGATGGGCGCAGCCAATTTTATGACTATTTCTCTGGACCACTACCAACCCATGTGCGTCGGGGTGCGGCATTATTTGTACCTGATTCCTATAGCGGCCATTGCGGTTTCTCCGGCCCTGTGGCGCATGTTGCAGGAGCGACGGAGCGTTCGCTGGGCGATCCTCTGGATGCTAGCTGCCACCCTGCTGGCTTGGTACCAAGGCTTCGCAACGGCCTGGTGGCTGTACGCTCCGCTGACAGGAGTGCTATGGCTGCGCTGGCTGTTGCCGACCCGGGGCGTGGTCAGCCCCATTTTACTCGGGCTTTGGCTGCTGGCCTTGGCCCTCTATCCCCTCAAAATGAGCCTGGGCGCTTATCGCGTCGACTACGCCAGCCGACGCGATGCCGTGGTGCCTGTGCTCAATCAGCTCGACCCGGGCCTCCCGGTACTGACCGACGACGTCTGGAGCAACATGGGGCCGTATTACGAAGGCTTTGGCCCCGATCAGCAGACCTACTACCCCTTCAAAGTCCTTGACACCCTTGAGCTCAATCCGCCCTTTTATCTCCTGATGGATGGGCGTACGCGGTATGCTTCGGGGTTGAAATGGGAATCGCTGCCGTATTACGTGCAGCATTTGCCCCCTCAGGCCGAGCGCCTGGTCGATGATAGCAAGCATGGGATCCAACTGGTGCGAGTCGATAGCCTGCCCCGGGTGCGTCGCTTGGGGGAATATGTGCTGCGGGCGCACCCTGATGACAGCCTCCGGCGTTGGGCGTCATTGGCCGGAGCCATTCGTCAGCCGACCGATCTACCGGGCTTACTGCCCCAATTGCAGCTTTCGCTGGACAGCCTGGGCCTACAAGCCCCCCAAAAACTCATCGTACGCTCGCGCTTTCGGGCGTGGAAAAGCGCCGCAATCCCACTGCACTGGGCGGTGGGCCTCAAAAACGACCAAGGGCTGCTCGGTCGCCGTGAGATTCGTTTCGACCCTTTCCTCTCGGCCCTCACGACCTGGTGGACGGTGCGCTTGGAGACCGTTTTCACCCCCGAGCAATGGCAAGGAGCCACTCAGCTCCAGGTATTTCCGATGACTCCACCGGAAGGCATCCTGCGCGTGGATAGCGCCTGGGTAGAGGTGGTGGGGTGGTGAATGACGTCAACCTGCCTCCCACTTATATGAAAGGGCCATAGAGGCCATAACTCTTGAGAAAGAGATGCTTGAGCATGTCCAGCCGATTGACAGCAAGCAGCGGCACCGCTACGCGGCTTTGGGGGGAAAATCGTTGCATGGCTACAAACGGGGGCGCGGCTACACCGCTGGTACACCGCTGCTGATGGCGCGTTTTCCCATATCCAAATGGCACCGTAC
>CAYVAP010000056.1:6732-13207 GCA_964449365.1 uncultured Bacteroidia bacterium | reverse complement strand
TTCTGCACAGCCTAGGTATAAGGGAAATAAGGTATAAGGGTATCAGGCACTTTGGTCAGCCCCCCACATATTGGCTCACTCAGTGGCCGCCCAAGCGGCTATCTTTACTTTCAATTACGAATGACTGATTACGAATTTCGAATGCGAAGCACTGGCGCCCAAATTGTCAGAGAACCATATTGAAGAGAGGAAACCCGTAGATTTGGATCCATTTTAAAAGTAATGTATGATACCAACTTAGGGAAATAGCAGCCTCGATGATCAGGTAAGATATTAAGCAGGAATAATGCCTGAGGTTGCAGCTTTGGTACTTTCTTTCTCATTTCTTGCTTAGGGATCTCTCTCACTTCGTGAGAGAACTATCTTGGTCGATCTGGGTTGAAATACCTGAGTGGCAATCTTCCCGATCAGTTCTGAAAAGAAGGTTGACAGTTTGGAGTATTGTTTGAATATGCGGTTAAATAATGCGCCCCTTTTCTAACATGCTCATCGAGTAGGTAGGGTTTTTGAAATTTGTTAAAAAGTTATTGATGCGCGCACTATTTGCTCTCAATCCATATCTATGGCGCTATCGTCGCCATCTGATCTGGGGGATTTTGTTCATCGTTCTCTCCAACCTCTTTGCGGTGTATCCTGCCCAGATTGTCAGGGGCGCGATCAACATGGTGGGAGACGTGCTGCGGTTTTATCAGCAATTTGAGGGCTTTGGCCTGGCCGATGATATCCGGGGCTTGCTGATCGACAGCGTGTTCCTATTTGGTGGGTTGGTGATGGGGATGGCCATCCTCCGCGGGGTATTTCTGTTTCTGACGCGGCAGACCATCATCGTGATGTCGCGGTTGATCGAGTTTGACCTGCGCAATGACCTCTACGATCATTTCCAAGGCTTGTCGCTGAGCTTCTATCGCCGCAACCGCACGGGCGACCTCATGGCGCGCATCACCGAAGACGTGTCGCGAGTGCGCATGTATCTGGGGCCAGGTATCATGTACACCCTCAACACCTTTAGCTTGCTAGTGGTGGTACTCATCACCATGCTCTCGGTCAATCCTGAGCTGACCCTCTACGCCATGCTGCCGCTGCCGGTGCTGAGCGTCTTGATCTACTACGTCGAGTCGATCATTCAGCGGCGCTCAGAGCGTATCCAAGCCCAGCTCTCCCACCTGACGACCTATGCGCAAGAGATCTTTTCGGGCATCCGGGTGGTAAAAGCCTACGTGAAAGAGAAATTTTCCGGTGATCGCTTTGCCGCAGAGTCAGAGGTCTACAAAGAAAAATCGCTGCACCTGGCGCGAGTAGATGCCCTGTTTTTTCCCATGGTGGTATTTTTGGTGGGAATGAGCGTGATCCTCACCGTGTGGGTCGGGGGTGAAAAAGTCATCAGCGGTCAGCTCACCATCGGCAACATCGCCGAGTTCATCATCTACATCAACCTCATCACCTGGCCCGTGATCGCCGTGGGGTGGATCACCACCATGATCCAGCGGGCGGCAGCCAGTCAAGTGCGTCTCAACGAATTGTTCAAGGAGGGTTCGGAAATCCATTTTCCCGCCGAAAATGGAACCCCTCGCCAGGCCGCTTTGCGCTTCGAGGCGGTTTCCTTCACCTATCCCGATACGGGCATCGAAGCGCTAAGGGACGTGAGCTTCTCTCTCCGCCCGGGCCAAAAGCTCGGCATCGTGGGCCCTACCGGTTCGGGTAAATCTACCCTTTGCGCCCTGATTCCCCGGCTGCTCGATCCCCAACTGGGAGACGTGCTGCTCGACGATCGCCCCCTCAGCCACTATGGCAAGGACGCCTTGCGCTCCTCTATCGGCTTTGCCCCCCAAGATGTGTTCTTGTTTTCGGACACCATCCGCGACAACATCGCCTTTGGGCGACCCGGTGCCGATGAGGCGCTAGTCGAGAATGCGGCCCGCTGGGCCTCTATTCACGACAATATCGTCGACTTTGCCCAGGGCTACGACACCCTAGTCGGTGAGCGCGGCGTGACCCTCTCTGGCGGCCAAAAGCAGCGCATTTCCATTGCCCGTGCCTGGGTACGCGAGCCCAAGCTATTGGTGCTCGACGATGTGCTCTCGGCAGTCGATACCCGCACCGAGGAGTCGATCCTGGAGGCCCTGCGCGACTATCGCACCCGCGACCCAGAGGTGGCGGTGGTGATGGTGGCCCATCGCCTATCCTGCATTCAGGATGCCGACCTGATCCTGGTCATGGAAGAGGGGCGCATCACCGAGCGTGGCACCCATGCCTCACTGATCGAGCAAGATGGCTACTACGCCCGCATTCATACCAAGCAAATGACCGAGGGAGGAACGCACGAAAGGGCAGAATCCTAAAAATGTGCTTCATTTCTAACCTCGCTCCCACTAGCCTGGCCCAGCCCCTACTATGGCCTGAATAAGGAATTTGCGAGATGTGGAAAAGAAAACCCCTCGTTTTATGCCAAAGTAGCCCAAATTCTAACACCCCGGCAGAAAAAGCCTCTGGGAAAGTACGTGAAATTGGAACAAAACTTGATGGTTAGTTGCGAATCGCCAGATTCGCAGCGACTGATTAGCATATCGAGTTTGGGGGAATTCGACCATCATCGCTGTTTTCTTTCTATCTGATATTCGGCCGCCCGTAGCACGGGGATTTGCGCTTTTCCTTATCACATGCCAAATAGCCTGGGGCGCGCCGAATATCCCTTTTTACGGAAAACTTTGTCCAGCCCCGTCTTTTCTTGGTCGCCATCGAGGCCAGAGAGAAGACGGGGCTTTCCATTGCAAATTACTATACTACGTGGCGTAAGGATTGTAGAGCATACTACTGGACATCATCAATCCATTCAGACAGAATCTCAAGATTCACAGGGTCATAAGCACCTGAAAGCCATCTTGTCCCGTCTTGTCTCGTCTTGTCTCGTCTTGTCTCGTCTTGTCCCATCTTGTCTCGTCTTGTCTCGTCTTGTCCCATCTTGTCCATCTTGTCCATCTTGTCCAAAAACGAGCGCACCAAAGGCTCATGTCCAGTAGCATGATTGTAGAGTTGTAAGACACGATCACTTATTGCTAACAAGGCCATTCAACCAATCAACCACTCTACCATTCACCCACTCTGAATGATAATCACGAATTTTGAATGATGCGCCCTAGCAAGTCGTACCATGAGACCCGTCAGGCCGTTTTTCCAGGTTAAAAAGAGACAAATTCCGTTACTTCTTACGTTATTCATCTGGTGAGAAATAGTCATGCAAGGATATCATACCTTTTAGTCTAGTTAATTTCCTGCATAAACAATTTTTTCTCATCTTAGATTCTGATTATTCGATATAACCCCATGAGATACCTGCTTTTCATCGCGCTGACTAGCCTGATCATGTCGCTACTGGCTCAACCAAACCCTGTGATCCAGCAGTTTGAAGCCGAGCGCATCTACGCCAAAGGGCTGACTCTCTACGAACAAGGAGCTTACCAAGACGCCATCACCCTTTTCAACCGAGTGGTGGAGATCAATGGCGAGCACGAAGGGGTGTATGAGTTCCGGGCCGAGGCATACTATCAACTGGGCAACTATCGCGCAGCGATCAACGACTACGAGCGGGCTCTGCGCCAGGATCCTGACAACGTAGAGCTGCTCAATAGTGCTGGGGTATCCGCCGGGCAAATGGCCATGTATAACGCTGCCATCCGATACTTTGACCGGGCCCTCAAGCTCAACCCTGCCCATCAGGAGGCGCAGCACAACCGGGCCGAAGCCCTGCGTCGCCAAGGCCAAATGGCCTTGGTCAATCAACCTGGCGGGCGACAAAACCCCAACGACCCCTTTGCGCCTGGCTTTCAAGGAGGTGGCAATGGCTCGGCTCCCACCATCATCGACCTCAAGGCGTTTAGCCTTACCCGTAGCAACGAAGCCGTCTCGACCGTGGGCAGCCCCCGCGAGGAGCGCTTTGAGCAGAAAAAGACCGAAGATCAGATTTATTCCAAGCAGCGCATCAGCGTAAGGAAAAGCAGTGATCCCTACGTAACCATCGAGCGGATCGTCATTCGCAAAAACGAGACGGAGGTGGGCCTCAAGGTCAAAAACATTGCCGACGAAATCTATCCGCTGCTCTTGGGCAAAAAGGGGAGCGAAGAAGCCTTTTTTCTCACCAACTTGGGGCTGGATCGCATCTACGAACTGCGCGAGGTGCGTAACTTACCTAGCTGGAAATCAGGCTCGCCCACCGATCTGCAACCCGGTCAGGAGACCTATCTGGTGCTGATTTTTCGCCGCCTGGACGATGATATCCGTAGTTTTCACCTGATCGAAGGCAAAGAACCACGACCTGGCACCTGGAACTTCTGGCAGGTGTCGCTCGATGATTAACCGATAAACTTCCGGCGCATCAGGCTTCCTTTTCTGCCATCATCCCTTTCTTCGACTCTCCATGAAATATTTCGCTATTGCCTTCCTCTTGCTCCTCAGCGGGCTGCTGCTGAGCCTGCCCCTGTCTGCTCAAGAAGACCCACAGATGAAGCGTGGTCAGCAGGCCCTGCGCGCCCAAAAGTATGATCAGGCCCTGGCCTACTTCGATGCTGTGGTCAAGCGCAATGATCACTATCCGCAGGTGTATGTCTATCGCGGCCTGGCCCACTATGCCCTCGAAGACTACTTCAACGCCGAGGTGGACTTTCAGCGCGCCCTAGACCAGGGACAGGATCTCACCAAGATCGATGCGGCCAAGCTGCACAACAATCGCGGCATGGCGCTATATTTTCTCAAAGAATATGAAGACGCGGCAGACGAGTTTCGGCAGGCTTATCGGCTAGACCCCAATCTGAACGTGGCCGAAGAAAATTATCAGAAGGCTAAGTCCGCTGAGCGAAATCCTACCCAGGCTTTTCGCCCTGGTCAGCCAGAGCTACCAGCTAGCAGCAGTTCTGCCTACGATGGGCTATACCGAGATGCTCGTCCTCAGATCAACTATCAGCCTGCCGAGCAGGCTTCGCTGAGCGAGGCGCGGGCTGCGCGCGAGCAGCGGCTGGTGGTACAAAACTTGGAGTCAGGCCGCTACAAGCCCTTCAAGTCGCGCCGCATCTGGGCTACCTCCAAAACCTACAAGCGTCCCGCCTACGCTGCTGCCAGTCAAGCCTACGTCGAGATCGTCGAGGTGGTGGTGGGCCGCAGTGAGACGAAGGTCGTGCTACGGGTCGAAAATCCCTCGCTCAAGGAGGCCTCCTTCTGCATCGCGCCGCCTAGTCGGCGGGAGTCGTTTTACCTCACCGATCGCAGCGGCAAGCTATCCGGGCGCATGGCTATGCGCGAGATTATCGATCAAAGCATCTCCACCTGTCCCGCTAAAAGCCGCCTGGCTCCGGGAGAGAAAATGACCTTTACCCTGCGATTTGACAAAATCCCTAGCGACGTAGGCTACGTCAGCCTGATCGAAGGCAATCGCAAGGATGGCAACCAGTGGAACTTCTACGACATCGATCTGACTGACTGACCAGCGTCCTCCAGGCCGCGGGGGAGTTCGAAGGTATCATCGGAATGAGACAGGCGATCACAGACTACTGGACATCATCGATCGATTTAAACAGGATTCACGGCATTTACAGGATCATAAGCACTTGAAAGCCATCTTGTCCCGTCTTGTTCCATCTTGTCCAAAAACGAGTGCGCCAGACCACGAGAGATCATCGATTTAGACAGGGTTCTCAAAATCAAAAGCACTTGAAAGCCATCCTGTCCCATCTTGTCCATCTTGTTCCATCTTGTCCAAAAACGAGCGCGCCAGACCACGAGACATCATCGATTTAGACAGGGTTCTCAAAATCAAAAGCACTTGAAAGCGATCCTGTCCCATCTTGTCCATCTTGCCCAAAAACGAGCGCGCCAAAAGCCCATGTCCCGTAGTCTGTAACTACAAATTACGAACCACGAACTCGCTCCACTGTGTTCCTATTCCCATCGCAGCAAGAGCCGCTGCGCCGAAAAACCTGGCCCAAAAGCCAGCATGAGGCCATGTTCGCCCGCTTGTGGCGCGCGGGCCATGCATTGCGCCAGCACGTAGAGCACCGTGGCGCTGCTCATGTTGCCATAGTCGCGCAGCACAGCCTTGGAGTCTTCGATGTTTTTGCCTAATTGGTGCAGCAGGCCCTCGACCATCTGCACGATCTTTTTGCCGCCCGGGTGAAAGATGAAGTGATCGATGTCTTCTACGCTAAGGTCGTTTTTGGCCAAAAAGGGATACAGAATGTCGGGAAAGTGCTTTTCGATTTCTTCGGGTACCTTCACGTCTAGCACCATCTCGAAGCCCGTGTTGCGCACGGTATAGCCCATGAAGTGCAGAGCATCGTAGTAGTGGTACATGTGGGTGTCGAGGATGCGCGGTCGAATCTTGTCGCTAGGGCCCAAGATGGCACAGGCTGCGCCGTCGCCACAACTGGCGGCGCTGACCATGTTGGTCCTGCGCAGGTCGCGATGCTGAAAGGTACTGGTGGGCGACTCT
>CAYVAP010000056.1:0-6722 GCA_964449365.1 uncultured Bacteroidia bacterium | reverse complement strand
GGCGCGGGCGATCCGGATGGCGCGTTCGACAGCCTCTACCGCGATTACTGCCGCGTGCTTGCTGGGATTGGCCCGCAAAAACTCATGGGCATAGATCAGGGCCGAGGTGCCAGCGGCGCAGCCCATCTCGGTTACGGGCAGGCGCACGATGTCCTGACGCAGGTTGAGCCGATTGATGAGGGTGGCGTCCATGCAGGGGGTCATGAAACCGGTGCAGCTCAACGTGACGATGAAGTCGAGATCCTGCGGGTCGAGTTGAGCCTCCGCCAAGGCCTTTTCTAGCGCCCGCTGACCCAACTGGGTAGCGGCTTCGATGAACTGCTGATTTTTTGCTTCGAAGGTGGTTTCGGTAAACACCTCCTCTAGGTCCATGATGGAGTAGCGACGCTCGACCTGCGCATATTGAAAAATCCGTAGCACCTTGCGGCGGTCGCGCTCTTCCATGCCACGCGCTTGCAGCCAGGCATCTACCCGGGGCAAGACTTCTGCCGTGGTACGTGAATAAGGGGGAAGGGCAGTCGCCACGGCGAGAATTTTGGGAGACATCTATGGTGTGATCAGGTAAAAATGAAGGCCCCAGACGGGCTGTTGCCCCGCAAAAATGAAGAAGGCTGGCCCCAATTCCTTGTCTATTGTTATTTTTTTCTTGGCCAAGAAATTCTCCAAACCCAACGAACGCATAGCCAGACGCTTACGTTGTTTTAGATGCAGTCGGGTCACTCGTGGCCCCGACTACCGCATTGTTTTTCAATTCATCTACTCCCATGCCCACCTTCCTGCAACTCCACCTCGAACTACGATCAGTCGAATCCTCCATATGGCGGCAAGTGCTCGCCCCGCCACAGTTGTCGCTAGCGGAGCTACACGAGCTGATTCAGGTGAGCATGGGCTGGGGTAATTATCGCTCGTATCGCTTCTGGCGTGGCGGAGAGGCCTGGGGGCCAGCCGACCTCGACCAGCCCGGTGTACAATCGGCTACCGAGACCACCCTGGAGCAGTGGCTGAGGCAAGCAGGCTCCCCATGGATTTACCAATACCACATGAAGCACCACTGGGAGGTACAGATCACCCCTCAGGGTAGCCATACCAAGCGCCGAGTGGGCCCTCGCTTGCTCGGTGGCGCTGGTAACTGCCCTCCTGAGGAGGTACCTGGGCCTGCTGCCTATGCCCAATTGCTGGCCGCCCAGCAGGGCGAAGGCGACCCGGCGGATCCTTACCTGGCTTGGCTGAGCGATCACTTTGACCCTGATGCCTTCGATCTCAAAGCTACCCGCCGCGAAGTGCGGCAGTGGTTTGGGGGGAGTGCCGAGGTGATTGCCCTGACCACGGGCTTGCCCGTCCATGAAGTGGCAGGGCTGCTACGCTTTTTTCGCGACCACCTCAAAGACGCCTCCAGCGACCTCAAAGCCTCTCTGAGCAGCCTGCTCAAGACCTCCTACGAAGAAAACGAAATCGACATGCCAGCTTCTGACTTGCCGCAGTTGCCGCAGATGCAGGGAGGCTTGTCGCAGGGAGAAATGGAAATCCTCATCACGGCGCCCTTCAGCCAGCCCTCGCCGCTGCACATCAGACAGGATCTGGCTGCCGATGCCTACGAGGCGGCCCCCTTTTATCGCCTGGCCCACACTTTTTTGTACCAATTGCAGCAGGCAGGCGAATGGCCCCTCGACGAAGCAAAGCGCCTCTTGCCCGGCACGGTCAATGGCTTGTTTCAGGCCGAGGGAGCCGCCTGGCCCGACGCTACCCAGCTGGCCTCGCCTACCACAGAGGCTGATTTTTTTCCCTTGGCGGTAGCGCGGGAGGTGTTGCAGCAGACCCGATTGATCCGCCCCAAAAAACGAAAAGCCGCCCTGACCCTCACGCGGAGAGGCCGGGCGGCTCTGGCCGATCCGGGGCAGCTCTTTGCCACCGTGCTGGAGGGCTTTTGCCGCTATTATCCCTGGTCGGCCTGGGACCAGGCCGCAGACGATGCCATCGCCCAGTGGGGCTTCGGGTTTAGCCTGCTGCTGCTGCGCCAATTTGGGCAGGAAGCCCGCCCGGCGAGCTACTACGCCGAGCGATACCTCCGAGCCATGCCTGCCCTCACGGGCTGGGACGCCACCGAAGATCCCGGCGCATTTCGAGAGCAATTCGAAGCCGAATTTGAGCGCTACTGTGCGCGCAGCTTCGACTTCTTGGGCCAATGGTGGGAACTGGTAGCATGCCCTCACCCCGTCAGCCTGATTTCTCCGGTACGCGCTACCCCTCTCCTGCTGCATGCGGTAGCAGGCGCTTTCCCGCAAGGCGACCAAGTACGGGTGGTCGCTCCCGAATAGGCGGACTACTGGAAGAAGTTCGAAGTTCTTAGTGAAGAGTTGAAAGTTGAATGTGTTGACGATCAGTCGTTTACCTTGGTTGGAGTTGGTAAGCAACTTCGTTCCAGAAACACTACCCATCCGCGTCGCGCCCATGCGATCCGCAGGGGTAGACCGCTGAGCGTCACTTACTCCTCACCATAGGCCCCGATGCCATAGTTGAGTAGCGATCGATCTTCGAGGTCGATGCTAAAATGCATGGAGAAGTCGTGGTTGATGATCAGGTAGAGGCGTTCATTGCCGCCCTCCTGCTGGCCTTCGTCATAGTAATTGTAGTCAGTGTAAAAAACACTGCCCAAATTTCCGACCTGCAAGCTGAGGCCATAGTCCACCTGGATGCTCTCTTCCGATTCCATATACTCGGGGTAATGCTCGATGTCGAGGATGTGATTGCCAACATCATCATTGTAGATGGTAAAAAATCCTCCTCCGCTGCCGTAGTCCACGTCTGACTGTATGTAGAGGAAGCTGCCGTAGGGGAAGGGGGCATTTTCCTGACCGTAGTTATCGGTGACGCGTACCATTTGCAAAAAGCCATTACCCTCTCCCAAATCGAGGGTCATTACCCCTTCTTTAGCCGTGGCGTAGCCCATACCTGCCAGATAGATGCCGAGTTCACCCAACTCTTCTTCGGTGCTATGCTGTGCGTCTTCGAGGTCGAAGAAAAACACGTTGAAGCTCTCGCGCACGTTGGGATCGACCCCGTAGTAGCCCGCCAGGGTAAAACCCTCGTCGTCATATTGGGGCTCATAGGTTCCCTCGGCTTCTTGTACCAGGAGGTCGATCTCTTCTTCGAGGTTGATCTCGTCCGGCAGCCAGTCGTTGGTGTTGTAGATCTTCATCAGAAAAATACCCTCACCCTGTTGGGGGTTTTCGCCGTTGAGCAGGGCGATGCCCCAGTCCATGCCTTCGGAGTACTCCCCGCCGCTGTGGTCTTCGAGGTTGAGGTGAAACACGAGGTAGGCCCCGTTGAAGTACTGGAAGTTTCGGTAATTGTCGATGGTAGAGCTAAAGCCAGAGTAGATGCTGACCTTATCGGTACCCGCCGGGAAGTTGGTGGTAATGAAGCGGTTGGCTAGCTCGACGCCGTAGTAGCTGTAGCCGTTGGCATCGCGATGGTGAAACAAGTTGGCCTTGGCGCGGCTACCAGGATCGCGCCAGGCTTGGAATGGCCCTCCCAGGTAAGCGCCATTGGTGAGGTTTTCGGCCTGGTAGTAGCCTTGGTTGCGATCAAAAGAGTAGACGATGATATCGCCGGGGGTACCTGCGCCCGTGGTCACAGTTTTGCCGACCCCAGAGCGGGCAATGCGCTTGCCCACCCGGTTGACCTGGCCGCCGCGTGGCGTTATCTGTCGGGAGCGGTAGGAATTGTAATAGGAGGAGGTGCCGCCTCGTTGGGCAGGAAGGCTCTCGGGTAAGCTGACCAGCAGCCCCAAGAGCAGTAGGCTGAGAGCAGAAATCGTGCGATGCATGATAGGGGAAACTAAGGGTGAGGGTTGCGATTCTTCTTCTGTCGCAGGAAGATAGACACAATTTGCAGAACTCTTTTACATCTGAGCACGAATTACTTATCCAACGACTCTGCGATTGAAGCAACGGTAGAAGCGATTGTTGCGAATATTGGCCGAAGCATTGCTGATCTGCTCATTTATCCATAAGCTAGAGAACCACTTCTCAACGTCCATAACCCTATGTTGCGCCACTATTTTCTCATCGCTTGGCGGCATGTGGTCCGTCAGCGTATTTTCAGCCTGATCAATCTGCTGGGCCTTTCGGTGGGCCTCACCTGTGCCGTCCTCATTGCCCTTTGGGTGCAAGACGAATGGCAGATGGACCGCTTTCACGCCAAAGGCGATCGGCTGTACCGTACGGTCTCTCATTTAACCTGGAGTGGGGAGGTCAACACCTGGACCAGCGTTCCCTTGGCCCTTGGCAAGGAAGTGGCCCCGGAGCTACCCCAGATCGAGGCCATGACCTTCCTGAGCGACAATCGACCGCGTCTCTTCACGTACCGCGATCAAAACATGCAAGGCGAGGGAATCTGGGCCACCGAAAACTTCTTCGAGCACTTTTCCTATCCCTTGCTGCAGGGTCGGCCTGCCCAGGTGCTGAGCAATCCCCACAGCGTGGTCATCACTGCGGATTTGGCCAAACGCCTGTTTGGCGAATACGGGGTAGAGCAAGCCGTAGGCAAAACGGTGCAACTCAACCGCAGCGGCAGCTTTCAGATCACCGGTGTGATGGCCGAACTCCCTGCCCATAGCTCCCGACAGTTTGATTGGGTGATGCCCATGGAGGACCTCATCGAAGAAAATCCCTGGCAGCTACAATGGCACAACTTCAACTTCAGCGGATACACCTTGCTGCGGGAGGGTATTTCTCCCGTCGAGGCAGCCGATTTGATCAACCAGTCAGTGCTGGCCAAGGTAGAGGAGGATTACGTGCGATTCGAGTTGCAGCCCATGGCGAATCAATATCTCTACGCCGATTGGGAAAAAGGCCAGAACGTGGGAGGGCGCATCAGTTACGTACGCATCTTCAGCCTCACGGCGCTGTTTTTGCTGCTGATCGCCTGTATCAACTTCATGAACCTGGCTACTGCCCGAGCGGGCAAGCGGGCCCGCGAGGTGGGCGTGCGTAAGGCCGTGGGAGCCAACCGTCGCAGCCTGATGCTGCAATTCTACAGCGAAGCCATCCTGATGGCCCTCATGGCTTTGGTATTGGCCGTTATTTTCACCGAGGCGCTGCTGCCGGCTTTCAATGCGCTCACGGGCAAAGCCCTGCACCTACCGATCAGCCTCCCCTCCACCTGGCTTGGCCTGCTGGGTATCGCCCTGCTGGCAGGCTTGCTCGCAGGCAGCTACCCAGCCATGATGCTCTCGGCCTTTCCCATCCTCTCGGTTCTGCGGGGAGCCGTGTTTTCGCCCGGTCGTGGCAACCTCAACCTGCGGCGGGGATTGGTGGTGTTCCAGTTTGCCCTCTCGATCCTGCTCATCACCGCTACCTTGGTGATCTACCAGCAGGTGCAGTACATTCACCAGAAGAAGGTCGGCCTGGACAAAGAACAGGTATTGACCTTTGCCCTCCCCGAGTCACAGGCCAACCACGCCACCGTCGATCGGCTGCGTCAGGAGCTGGCTCAGTCTCCGGCTGTGCTCAGCCTGACCAGCACCGACCAAGAGCCCCTGGCCATGGCCAATGCGACCACCTCAGTCTTTTGGGAAGGCAAAGCCGAGGACTACGAGCCCGTCTTCCACGCCATGCGGGTAAACTACGACTTCATCGAGACCTTTCGGGTGCCCCTGTTGGCAGGACGCGATTTCGACCCGAGCTTTGGGGGAGATACCGCCATGGTAATCCTCAACGAGCAATCAGTGATCACCGCTGGCTTTGACTCACCGGAGGCAGCCGTTGGTCAAAACTGGGAACTCTGGGGCCAGAAGGGCAAAGTGATTGGTGTGGTCAAAGATTACCACATCGCCTCGCTGTACTCCCCCATCGAACCGCTCATCCTCACGCTCGGAAAAAACTGGGCTCCCTTTATCTACGCACGCCTGGCTTCGGGCCAGGTACAATCCGGCGTTGCGGCTGCGGAAGCAGCGTTTCGGGAAGTGGTACCAGATTATCCTTTCGACTACACCTTCATGGACGACCAGTACGCCACAATGTACGCCAGCGAGCAGGTCATGAGTCAGCTGGCGGGACTAGCCGCCGGACTAGGCATCTTCATTGCCTGCTTGGGGCTGCTGGGGCTGGCCGCTTTCAGCGCAGAGCAACGCCTGCGTGAGTTGAGCATCCGCAAGGTGCTGGGCGCTACGGTGCCGCAGCTATTGGTGCTCTTGGGACGGGAATTTACCTTGCTGGTATTGCTGGCCTTCGTACTAGCCGTTCCGCTCTCGGCCTGGCTGCTGAGCGATTGGCTGTCTCAATTTGCCTACCGCATCGAGCTGAAAGCCTGGGTATTTGGGCTTAGTGGCTTGGCTGCCCTGCTCATCGCCTGGGGCACCATCGGCTGGCAGGCCTGGCGCGCGGCGCGGATCAATCCGGCTGAAGCGTTGCGGGCCGAGTGAGTTACAGTGGTCAGTGGCTCAGTGATCAATGGTCAGGGAACAATGATCAGGGAACAGGGAACAATGATCAGGGAACAGGGAACAATGATCAGGGAACAGGGAACAACGATCAGGGAACAGAGAACAGTGATCAGGCAACAGTGATCAATGAAAAGTGAAAAATAGACAGTGGGCAGTGATTAGGAAACAATAAATAGTGGTCAGGGTGATGATATCACCTAGTGCCTTTGGAATCAAGTAATTAACCATTCGAAATTCGCACAGAATCTTGACCAGCAGCACTCACCTATATGAACGG
>CAYVAP010000055.1:0-13356 GCA_964449365.1 uncultured Bacteroidia bacterium | reverse complement strand
GGTACATCGCCCGTAACTCCGGACTCCGTCCGGTGCAAGCCCAAAAACAAGACGGCGGCCTTGCCCATTTTGGTACCAGCCGCCGTTGCATACGATGTATTTGCCCCAGATTGGAGCAGGACCAGCCTCGTTTTGCCCCACATCAAGCTCGAACAGATTCGCTACTACTTCCGACTCGGCCACGAGAGAGGAGGGATAATTCCGGGAGCGGGCCCTGAGCAGGAGCGGTGCTTTTCCCGCGCTACCTGAGAAAAGCGTTACACCAGACCAAGCGCCGTGGTTGAGGCCCTTCGTCCCTACGCTTCGCTCCGGTCCTCAGGGTGACACACTGGTGGACAAGCGCTACGTTGAAAAAGCGCCCAGCTGGGGGCTGCGCCCCAAACCCCCTATGCTCCGGGGGCCACAGGGCGGGCTTGCTCCGCTCGTCCCTCGCTACGCCGCTCCGCCCTGCCGCCCCCTACGCCCCTAACTCACAGCATGGCAGGCCTCAAAACTGGCGGGCCACCCGGAAGCCAAGGTCGGAGTAGCGACCCCCCGGGGCGTAGAGGAAGCGGTGAGCCACGCGGCAAGCCCCGGCACCGGAGTACCAACCACCGCCGCGATACACGCGATTAGAGCCCTCCGCAGGCCCTTGTGGATTGACTTGCGGCTCGCTGGCATACCCGCCATACCAGTCCGCGCACCACTCCCACACGTTCCCACTCATGTCGTACAAGCCGAGACCATTAGCTTTCTTCTGCCTGACCGGACGCGTACCTGTATCATTGGTATTGGAGGTGTACCATCCTACTTCACCCAGGTCATCGCTGCCAGAATAAGTAAATCGACGATTCCCCGAGCTGTCTCGATCCACGGTTCCGCCCCCAGCCGCGTACTCCCACTCAGCCTCGCTAGGCAGGCGGTAGCGGTCTCCCGTCTCCTCACTCAGCCATTGACAGTAGGCCCGGGCCCCGTACCAGGAGACGTAGTTCACCGGGTGCTGCTCGTAACCGGCCTGTACTTGCCAGCGGCCCTCGGCCTTCTCCTGGATACGAGCCTTGGCTTCCCCGTATGCTCCCTCTGGATCGTACCATTTCCTTCCGCCCTCTTCCTGGTTCCCCTTGGCGTTGAGAAAAGCAGCAAACTGTGCATTGGTCACCTCCGTCTCCGCCATATAGAAAGTCGATATCTGTACCTGATGTACAGGCTTTTCGTCGTCTGAAATATCCTCGCTACCCATCATGAAGCTCCCCCCCGGGATGCGGATCATGGTGGGCAGCTCCACCGGCGGCAGGATATCCAGCGTCACCGCCACCGTGTCGTAGGTCGTATCGGCTCCGCAGGGGTTGGAGGCGATCAGCCGCACCGGGTAGCGCCCCGCCTGCGCGTAGGTGTGCGCCACCGAGAAGCCCTGGCCCTGGTTCCCATCGCCAAAGTCCCAGCCGTACTGCTCGGCCTGGTTGGCGCTGGCGCGGAAGGTGAAGGTGGCGGGATCGCCTGCAGAGACCTGGCTGCGGATAGCGAGGTCGAGGGGTGCGACTACTCGCACGGTAGGGATGTCCGCCAAGGTATCGCGGCTGCCGTCGGCGTAGCGCACCGTGAGCCGCAGGTCGTAGTCCCCTGGCTGATCGAGGCGGTAGCGGGGCTGGGCCTCCTCGCGCAGGCGGTCATTGGTCAGAGACCAGCGGTACTCGGCGATGGGCTTGTCCGCCGTGGCCTGGGCGGTGAAGCTGAAGGGCGCGCAGCCTACGCTTTCGCTGAGGGTGACGCGCAGGTTGCTAACGCCGGAGGGCAAAGTCAACCAGCCCAGCAAGGTCTGCACGCTGTCCGAGTCCGGATCGCCGTAGTCCCTCAACAGGTCGATCAGCCGGGTACGCGACGGCGGCAGGGCGCGGCGGAAGAGGGAGCGGCGGGTGCTGTCGCGGTAGAAGCTTGCGCTGGGCGCTGCCGTACGATCGGAGTTGGTCCCCAAAGTGGGGCCTGCGAAGCAGTAGGTAGCGCGGAGCGCACCCGCCCCAGCAGCCCCCGAGCCGCTGTCCCCCAGCGGCGTCAGCAACTCCATCAAATAAGGCAGCGCCGCCGGTACTTGCCGCTGCATCAGCCTCGCCAAGCCCTGCACGTACTTCAGGTCGGCGTTGTAGCTCGCCTCTACCTGCGGCGAGAGCCAGAGCTGGCTGGCCGCCGCGTAGCGCTCCGCCTGATACAGCCCCCGCAGCGCCCGGTAGTAAAAGGCCTCGGCCTGCCTCCAGACCGAGTCCCCCGGCTCGCTGCGCGGCAGCAGGTAGTCCACCAGTGGCTGGACTTGCTGATAAGTGGCCAGGATGCTGTCTCCCGCCTGCCAGCGGCTGCTGTCCTGGGTCAGCGCCCAGAGTCGGTAGCGGTAGTAGCGCAGCGAGTCCTGCTCAGTCTGCAACTCGACGTAGCGGTAGGGATCATCCTCGTCGGCTTGGCCTTTTTCCACCAGCCAATAGCCCAGGTAGCCGATCCAGACCAGCGCCAGCGGCAGCAGCAGCCCCAGCAGCAGCCGCGAGACTTGCCGCAGGCCAAAGAAAGGAATCTTGCCCCGAAAGGCCGAGCGCGGCAGCACCAGGGCCAGCGGGTGGCGGGTGGCGCGGTCCAGGTCTCGCAGGGTGACCACGTCCCGTAGGTCGTAGGGGTCGTGGTCGGCAAAGGCGGCTTCGAGTTGGGCCTGGTCCTCGGCGCTGCGGGCCGAGTTCATGTACTGGTAGATGGCCAGGGTGGCCTGCTGATCCTGCCGGGCGTAGGAGCCTTCGGGGGCCTGGCTTGGCTCTTCGGTGAGCAGGGCGATGAGCAAGGCGCGGGTGCGCTGGGCCTGCGCGGGGTCCAGGGCCTCGTAGAGGGCCAGCCGCAGCTCAGGGTCCAGTTGGCCCCGCCGGAAATCTGGCAGGCTGAAGAGGCGATAGAGCACGGCGTAGCCCTGCCGATGGGCCTCACCCAGGCCACCAACTATCTCGCCCAGGCGCAGGGTCAGCTCGTAGTGTAGCTCCGGATAGACCGCGCAGGCACAGAGCCACTGAAAGCCCTGCGGCCCCAGGTAGGTGCGCAGCTCAGCCAGGTCAGTCTCGGCGGGGGCAGGTTGTAGGTATTCGCTGCGGACCTCGCGCCAGCCGCTGGGCGTATCGGCCTCCCACTGGGACAGCAGCAGGGCCAACCCCTGTGGCGTGGCAGGCAGCAGCACCGGAAAGAGGACCTGTAATTGCTGCTCGGTCGGCCCCCATAGTTCGGTGGCATGCAGGCTGAGCAGGGCGCGGGTATCCCAGTGGGCCAGCAGCCGGGCGCTGGGATCGATCGTCAGGGTGTAGGGGTCGAGCAGGCCATCGCCCTCGCTGAAGACCAGCAACCGATAGCCGTCGTAGAGGCTGCTGAGGCGGGCCAGGGAGACCTCGCTCTCGGGCTCAGTGAATTGCCGCAGGCAGAGGCGGGGATGTTCCTGGAAAAAATACACCTCGGCCGAGATGTCGCGCTGGTTCATCTCGCGCACCATATCGGCGAAGTAGCGGGCCAGGTGGTCGCCGTAGCTGGCCCGGTCGATCAGCACCAGGTATTGGCTGCTCACGGGCGGGGCCGTGTAGCGCAAGTCGGGCACGTCGCCCTGCCGGATGGTGGCGTCGAGGGTGAGGGGCAGGTTGAGCTCCAGCCCTTCGCCCGGGGCGCGGCGGCGCAGGTCCACGAAGGCCTGGTCGTAGGTATCGCCGGCAAAGCGCTTGGCCTCGGGCGGCTCGATCTGCAACTGCTGACTGAGGGGCGGCCCCAGCGTGGCCTGACTGGCGTCCAGCACCACCCGCGCTCGCCACCAGCGGTACAGCTCGTAGAGGCCGTAGAGCAGCAGCAGCAGCAAGGACAAGTAGGACGGCACGTAGCGGTAGCTCGGGGCGAGGCGCAGCAGGTCGCTGATGTCTTCTTCGACCAGGGCTACCTCCGGCAAGGGCACGGGCAGCAGGTTGGGCGGGACTGGGGGCGGCTCTGGCTGACGCAGGTCCAGCTCGGTTTCCAGGCGCAGGCTGTCCTGGTAGGCGATTTGGCCCGTTTGGCGATGGCGGTAGCGCGTGCGGCGAAGGTAGCGGATGCGGTAACTGCTGTCGGGAGCAAAGGTGTGGCTCGCCCTCGGCCCATCCGCCTGGGTCCCATCGCCCAGGTCCCAGGTGTGGCTGACCTCTACTGCATGCGCGGCCAGGAAGGCCTGTTGCAGCGAGTCCCAGCCGCGCAGCAGGTTGGCGGCCAACCGGGTATCGCTCGCTTCGCGTAGGGCCGGGAGCCAGGCCACTGGCAGGCTATCTGATGCGGTCAGGCTGACCGCCGGACCCCATCTCGGGGCCAACGCTGCGTCGGTGCCCTGGCGGAGCTGAATTTCCTCCCGCAGCTCGGGGGTGAAGCGCCAGCGCCGCCCCAGGCTGTCTTTGACTAGGCGCGGCTGCCCCTGGCGCCGGATCAGCTCTACCCGCTCGTCCTGCGGCTGGGGAAAGGTGTAGCGCAGGGTGTCCGTACGCCACCAGCGCTGCACCTGCAAGGTCAGTTGCTGGGCTTGCCCTAGGCGGTCGTAGCGCAGGGCCAAGCGCGGTTGGGTACCGCTTTGACCGTCGGTCGTTTCCCATGCGTAGCGGCTCGACCCAAACCAGCGGGGAAACTCCCGGTCCAGCATGCGCCCCAAAATCGAGGTTTCCCGCACCTCGGCCAGCACCGTGCCGCTAGGCGCGTGGGTGAGCGCCACCAGGTAGGGCGTGGGCCGGGCCAGGATGCCCAGCAGCACCAACAGGGCTAGGCTGAGGGAAACGGTCAGGAAGAGCGTGCGCAGGCGGCGGGCTTGGCGTTGGCGACGCTTTTTCTCCTTGTCGCCTCCGTCTGTTTTAGCTGGCGCGAAGCTGTAGCGCGCCACGTAGCGGTCAAAGGCCTCATAGACCAGCGCCTGCTCTTCCTCGCTGTGGGCCAGCAAGGCGGCCAGTTGCACCCGTAGCCGGGCCATCTCGGGATCGCTGCGCCCGGCCTGCTGGTTGAGCAGGCGCAGGATGCGGGCGTGGGTGTCCACCCCCAGGGTCGAGCCCTGCGCTTGCAGTTCGTCCAGCAGGCCCTCGAAGGGGATGATATGTAGGGCGGGGCGGCTCAGGTCAGGCGGCGGTTGTGGCGTTCGATGGCTTGTTTGAGGTGGTCTTCGACCTCCTGCATGGGCAGTTGCCCGGCCCGCTGGTAGAGGTCGTCGTCCAGGTTGGTTTCGAAGGGCAGGTGATCATCTCGCCATTCCTGCACGTCGGCGATGGGCACCGAGGGCAGCTTGTCCAGCAAGATGCATTCCTCGCAGGCCAGGTCTGGCAGGGCGGCTTCGGCCTGCTTTTCGGGGCGCTTTTTGAGGGAAAAGCCCTTGCTTTTATCGGGATAGACCAGGTAGAAGATCAGGATCACGAAGGGGGCCTGTTCGCCCAGGCTGATGTCCCAGAACGCGCGGATGTAGCGGTCGAGCAGGTCTTTCATGCCGGGATGCCATTGGCTGGCCGAGAGGCGATGGGGGAGGAAGGCCACCTGGGTGCGGGTGCTGATGCGGTGCATCAGGGCCGAGGCGGTGAGGTCTTTGGGGTAGTTTTGCAGGTGAAACGAGCTGCGCAGGGCGTCTTCCAGCCGCAGCCAGGGCTTGTCGGGGTCGCGGGTCTGAAAGTCCTCCACCCGGGGCAGCTTGATGGGCGGGTCAGGCGAAAACACCTGGGGAGGCTCCACTTGCTGCGGAAAGAGCTGACGCAGGGTGAATTTTTTGAAGCGCTCCACCAAACTCTGGGGCCGCTCCTGGTCCTGCCCGTGCAGGATGAAGGCTTGGGGGCGGCGCTTGGCCCGCCGCAGGCGGTCGCGCAGGGTGTCCTGAAAGTCGCGGTTGGGCGGGTAGCGGTCCACCAGCAGGTAGGTTTCGGTTCCCAGGGGCTTCAGCTTGGCCAGGGCAGGCTTCTCATCGCCGGGGGTTGGCTCCTGGTAGCGGCTCCGCATCTGCTCGGCCCAGCTTGGCAGGGTGGCTTGGGCCGCTCCCTGCCCGTCGGCGCTCTCGCGCAGCAGGTAAGGGGTACGGGCGTCGTAGCCCTCGTTGACCATCCACTCCAGGGAGCGGGTGCGGTAGTATTCGCCCGGTTTGTAGCTGCCGCGCAGGTCGGCGTGGGCGCGGTCGTAGGCGGTCTGGATGGATTCCCCCGCCGCCAACTGCTGGTAAAAATGCTGGGCGAAGTCGTGGGCCACCCGGTCGTTGAGGGGCTGCGAGGTGGCGATCACCACCTTGACCCCGGCGTTGTGAAAGATGCGGATCTGGTCCTCGGTGGCGCAGGCGTTGAGGAAGACCAGGTGCAAGCCCTCGGTGGGCTGGCAGTAGGGGGCGATGCGCTGGGCGAGGCCCTGGGCGTAGGCGGTCTTGATCTGTCCGTGTTGGTCGCCTTCGACCTCGATGGCGTCGCCCCCGGCGTGACCGGCAAAGTGCAGCAGGCGGATGTCGCCTTGGAGGCTGTCAAAGCGGCTTTCGAGCTTGCGCAGCGAGGCCTCCACCATGGGGATCTCAACGCAATAGGGGTTGTCCCGCAGGGCATCTTCGATGCTGCGTCGCTCTTTGTCCAGGTGATCCAGCTTGCGCGCCGGCGAAGGGTGGTTGGCAAAGGCCAGCAGGATATGGGGCCGGGGCATCATAGCAAGCTCATCTCGCCGAAGAGGCGGTCGCGGTCGTCTTTGTTTTTGGTGAGCAGGCTGTAGCTCTGGCGAATGCGGCTTTTGAGGGCCTCGTCGTCTCCGTCTAGCCCCTGGCGAAGGTCGATGCCCTGGCTGTGCAGGTAGTGCACCCAGGCCAGCAGTTCGGCGGTGGCGGGCTTTTTGCGCAGGCCGATTTCGCGGATTTGGAGGAAGTGGTCGAGGGTATCGCCCAGCATCTTCTGCTGAAAGGCTGCGCTCAGGCCGCCTTTTTTCTCCAAAATGGCCATCAGCCGCTCGCGGCTGGGAAAGGAAATGTGGTAGTAGGCGCAGCGCCGCAGGAAGGCGTCGGGCAGGTTTTTCTCCGAATTGGAGGTCAGGAGCAGGAAGGGGCGCGGAGCCTCCTTGCCTGGAGTAATCACGCCGTCTTGCACCCATTCGCCCCAGCCCTGCTCGGTCGCGTGGGCTTGGATCTCTTCCTTGGACGCCTCCATGATTTCGAAGGCCCCGTTTTCGAATTCGAAGAGCACATCGTTGGGAAAGTCGCGGGGGGCCTTATCGATTTCGTCGACCAGCACCACGTGGGGCGCTTCCCGCGAGTCGATGATGGCTTTGCCCAGCCCCTGAAAGCTGATGTAGTCCATCGGGTTGACGGACTGCCCCGCCCGCGAATCCCGAAAATGCGCCAGGGTGTTGTAGTGGTACAGCAGGTCGCGAGCGCGGGAGGTGGTCTTGGTGTTGAAGGTAACCAGGCGTGCGCCCGGGATCATCACCTCAGCGATGTGGCGGGCCAGTTGGGTCTTGCCCGTGCCTGGCTCGCCGGTGACGAGCAGGGGCATTTGCAGGCCGATGGCCATTTCGACCACGGCTTGGAGGTCAGCGTCGATGAGGTACACAGAATCGCCAGGGGAGATGGACATGATCACACTTGTCAGAATAATGAGACGAATACCTGTTAAGTTAGGAAATCCATCATATTCTGCCCAAGGTACGGCCGCGATTTAAGGATTTTTTTCGGCTTTTATCTCTTCACCGCGTGTTCTCCGCGCCTTAGCGTCTCCGCGAGAGACTCGATGTTTGTCTCGCGGCGCGCGCGGGGGACGCAACGTATTTCCACGCAGCGGCGCAGCGGGGAAAAGAAGGCTCTCTCGGCTTTTTACCCGCTGCAAGTCTATTCGGCTCCGCAGGAGAACCTTTACCCCAATGCACCCGCCTCACCTTCGCCTGAAAGGGAAAGGGTTGCCAGTCGAGGTCCGCGAATCCGTCGTGGAAGCGTGAGCCTCTGTTCCGGGCTCGTTTGTACCTTCCTTTCCGGGTTGTGAAGGCACAAGACATGCCATTAGCTATTCTCTCAAAAAAGCTCCCCCTTCCACGGTATGTGGGAGGAAGAGCCAACCTAAAAACCTTAGCGGTTTCTTTTTAGAAAGAACGAATAGTTCCTTATCGCAGGAGCACAGACGCAGACTGTACCTGCCCAGTGATTTCGATCCGGCACTGATAGAGACCGGCGGGGAGGTCATGATGAGAGAGCGTAAGCTGATGCGGCCCAGCCGGGAGGGTCGTGTTCACCAGCGTCGCTACGGGCTGCCCCAGCGGATTGTAGAGGATTGCCCGCACGGGTGCTTGACGAGGCAGGTCCAGCGCCAGGGTCAAGCGATGGTGACTGGGGTTGGGGTAGAGCTGGTAGGCGAAGTCGGGTTGCGCGCCCGCGATAGCGGTAGCGGTGGCCTTACGGTGGCGCAAGAAAAACTCCCAGATCGTCCGGCTCGCGTTGAAGTCGCGGCTGAGGCGCAGGCCAGCCAGCCCTACGAATATGGGGGGAACGTCAGGGCCACCGGGCCACCAGTGATCCCCTCGGTTGATGCGGTAGAAGATGACCTCCGCTTCGGGCGCACAGCCTGGCGCGGTAAATACCGTGGTGGTGGTGCTATCCTCGGTGTTCACGTTGGCCAGTTCAGTCGAATCCAGCGCATTGCCACAGCCATTGTCGGCCACAAAGGTCTCGAAGGTGCTGAAGACGTCTGGTTGCCCAAACGCTGTGCTGCCCTCGTAAATAACCGCCGGATCAGTGGTACCGTGGATGACCAGGGTTGGCAACACCGTGTCCCGCTGGCAGGTGCCCAGGCCCGCCACCGGCGCCACGGCGGCCAATACCCCTGCCCGTCTGCAAGATAGCAAATCTGTCATGAAGCCGCCGTTGGAGAAGCCTGTGCAGTAGATTCGGCTGCTGTCCACCCCAAACTCGGCGTCAATAGCCCCGATCATGGCGTCGAAAAAAGCCAGGTCGTCGTTGTCGGATTCCAGGATTTCCTCCACGTTCCAGCCAGGTCCACTCAGCGGAAAGAGGGGCGGCAGCTGGGTGGTGATTTCCACGATTTCGCCTTGGGGATATACCACCACGAAGTTACCCGTATCAGCCACGGCATTCATCTCCGTAAACCAGGCTTGTTGTAAGGCATTGGCGGTGTAGCCGTGGTAGTTGAAGACCAGAGGCAACTCATCGCCGCTGCTGTAGCTGGACGGAAGATAGACATAGTAGGTCCGCGCCAGGGTATCCACCATCACGGTGCGCGCCAGAATCTGGCCCTCGGGAGCAGGGTTGATGTCGGCGTTTTTGCCGGCCAGGGCATAAGCGGGAAAGAAGCTGCGCGGATCGAAGCGCACGCTCATGGTGGGGCGATCCAGCCCTGCGGTCCAAAAGCTATAATCTGTCAGGATCAGGGTATCACCCTGCGCGGTGCCCAGGGTGTCGAGCAGAGCCGCCGGGGCTGGGCTGCCGTCAGCCGTGTAAAAGCTTCGTATCAGGTAGGTACGCTTGAGCAGCAATACCTCGGGTGTTTGTCGGCCCGAGTGGGTCAGGTTGGGCAGGGTCAGGTCGCCCCAGCCCACCACTTCGTAGCTCACGCTGATGGAGTCGGTCTGCGCGGCTGCGATGCCAGCCAGCCCGAAATTCGGCAAAAACAGGGTCATGGGATAGCGCCGCACGTAGCTGGCCTGCCAGGCGTCGCCAAAGGTGAGCGGGAACTGCACCAGCGTGTCGGGGACTGCATATTCGTTGGTTACTGGCTCGAAGCGTACCGAATCGGCATTGGTACAACTTCCACACGCAAAGGAGACCACCTGAGCCGCCTCGACCACCTCGCCGATCAGCACCCGAGCCTCGGCGCTATGCGCTTCCGCCTGCGCGTTGCTTACCAGCCCGGTAGGGTCGAAGGGACTGATGACGCCGCTGGCATCTGCGTTGTTGGCGTTGGGCAGGCCAGCCACGGTTTCTTGCGGTTCTGGGTCCAGGGTAGCAGGGCCTACCTCCAGCCATTTAAAGTCCCAGCTTTGGTTGGGGCCTTCGCTGGGTGGCAGATAATAACTACCCTGGAGGGAAAATAGGGGCAGCTGGTACACCTTCACGGTGTCATCCAGGGGCGAGAGATAATCGGCGGGGCTAAGGGTGATTTACCCTCGGCCGATCAGGCAGGTGGCTAGCCCTAGCAGAAAAAGAGTCGTTTTTCGCATGTGGTAAGAGGTTTTGAAGAAAAATTGATGAAGGGTTCTCTGGGGGCGTCTGTGCAGGGTTCATCAGGAAAGAAGGCCAAGGCAAGCCGAAACCTGCCTCGGGTTGCAAAAACAGGGGGTTGACAGGAAAAGGAAAGAACGTCAGAGAGAATGGAGCGTTGGCCCCTCAGACGGGCGGTCACGTCAGGGACAAGGATCCACCGTCAGGTCCACCAGAATGGCCCCGGTGATGGTGGTGTTGAGGCCGCAGTCTTTGACCAGGAGGCCAGGAAAGCGACCACCGATGTAGAGGCCAGAAGATGGCAGGCAGCAAGTGACGGCACCTCTCGAACAAATAGGACAGGCACTGCTATCCCTACTTAAAATCCTGATGCATAGTAGGTTCCTCCCTGGTTAAGCATGGTTACATAGTATCCATTGAAGATCCCCATTACGCCCTGAGAGCCAGCAAGGTCTATGTATTGGTTTGAATACAATTGCTGAGGGTACCAGTTGTAACCGTCATCTGTTGCCCAGAAGTACACGGGATAGTTATAGTTATTGATAATGCGGACGGTAATGGAAGAATATTGGCTTCCGGGCTGTCCCCCACTTACTGAGCCGTTCGTTCGGGATCGCTTAGCTGCTTCCCAAGTCTCATTAACGGCAATACCCGCGATTGCCTCGACTGCCCCCGCTCCTAAGTGCTTACCCACATACCTAGTTGCCTTACCGAGCGCCTTTCCTAGTTGAGCATGAGCAAACTGAGGGACGGCAAATGAAAGTGTGATAGCCATGAGGCTAAAGAGTGTCAGGCGTTTCATTTTGGAGAAAATTAAAAGTGAAAAATATGGCGGGTCTGACGTCGGGATTGGGGTAGATGAGAGGAAGGAACTCACCTTTTCCTGGGAAAGCCCCCTCAGGCGGGCGATCACGTCAGGGACAAGGATCCACCGCCGGATCGACCAGATTGGCCCCGGTGATGGTGGTGTTGATGCCGCAGTCTTTGACCAGTTGGCCGGGGAAGCGACCACCGATGTAGGTGTTGTCGAAGACGGTGGGGAGCAGGCCAAAGAAGGGATCCTGGACATCGCCTGTGAACTGAACATCATAGACCCCCGAGTTGGTGGCCTTGTTGCTGATCAGCAGGTTATTATTGGAGCCATCGAAAACGTCGTACCCATTGGCGCAGTTATCGGCCCGGTTGCTAATGACCAGCCAATTCGTCGCTGAAATGTCGGCTCCAATGGTATCTCCGTTAGGGAATTGCGAGAATACTTGCGTTTTGCACAGGGTCAGAGAATTAATGGAACAGTTGGTCCCGACATTCTGGCACATCAGGCCATTGGCGTCGCAGTGAAATTGACCGTACCCAAAATCATTGGCGCTGTTCCTGACGTAGGTGGCAAAAGCCCCCGCGCTGTGCAAAAAGCCAGTGCTGATCACGATGGGAGCCCCGTCACTGATCACGCCCTCGGCGGTGTTGCGGGTTACGAAAATGTGCGCCGCATCTTGGGCGAACAAGCCGTTGGCAAAGTTCTGGATGTCATTGCCACGGATATAGGCGTAGTCAGATTGGTTGACCGCGATGGCCAGTTCACCGTACCCACGGGCGGGATCCGGTACGATGGTCAGGTTCCAAATCTGCACGTAATCTGCGCCATTGACAAAGATGGAAGGGGTGTAGGTAGTGGGCAGGGACGAGAAGTCCTCGGTCGGAACTACATTGCTCTGAATGATGGCGTTGCCCTGCCCGATGACGCGCACCGAATGGGTGATTTCTACCGTCTGGTGTTCGATGTGCAGGCCAGGCTTGACCACCACCTTGCCGTAAGGTCCAGCCTGATCGATGGCGGCTTGCAAGCCATCCACGGAACCTGCCGGGAGGTACACCGTGGAGGAAGCCGTCTTGCTGGCGATTTCCTCGTAGCCGGGATGGTTCAGGATTTGGGCCTCGTGCTCGGCGATGCGGCGCTCGGCTTCAGCTTCTTTTTCGGCCACGAAGGCCAGGTCTTGGTCCGTGGGCTGATCGGCCACCGTGGGGGCAACCGAGTGGGAGGTACAGGCGCTGATCAAGCCGATCAGGACCAGGATGAGAAGGAGGGGTAAATGACGCATGAGATTGATTATGAGTGTGGTGGAAAATGAGGTTGCGTAAACAAGAATCATAAACAGCCAGACCACCCTGCAACCGCAGTTCGATGGGTCGATCTATGTTTATCTTCAAGGAATGTTTGATTTGACAAACAATGATAAGCCCCTTCGTTTAAGGCGAATAGGAAAAACCGGACATCAGAAGAAAAAAAATACTATCTTAAAACATCTTTTCTCCAGTCCGAGAAAAAAGTGTCCATGCCATCCCAAGCAAACCGCCCCCCAAGTTTGTCTTCCGCCCATTCTCTTGGTAGAGGCATGGGCTTGTGGTTCCTGTGGACCCTACTGGGCTATGTATGTATACAAGCCCAGGCATCTGATAGCCCCCTTCCTTTGCCAGATACCATATTTCAGACGGTGGGCCAGCGCGCGAGCCTACAAAAAGCATCGGGAGCGGAACTATTTGTATACCGATACCGCACATATGTGTCATAAAATGACATTCAGGCTACCAAACAGCACTACCGGCAAGCGCTGGCAAGGGGTGATTCCTTGCAAATGATCGCATTGATCCGCATCCTTGGTCAGGGATATTCGGTACGAGCCGAATACGACAAAGCTCTTGCCCAGTTTGGCCAGGGTCTCCAGATAGCAAAGCGGCTATGTGACAGCAGCCGGCAAGCCCTGCTGCTGCTGAACATCGCCCGTATTCACCACCTTCAGCGGAAGCTGCACCTGGCATTTGGCTATTACCAACGGGCCCTGGACATGGCCCGGCAGATCCCTGACGAGCGCATCGAGGCCAACGCCACCACAGCCATCGGCCTAATCTACGCCAACCTGGGCTTTCCCAATATCGCCCTGGAGCACTACTACCGGGCCCTGGACATGCACAAGCGGACGGGGCAGCGGCTGGGAGAGGCCACCACCTACAACTGCATGGGACTGGCCTATGGGGTGCAGTTTTGTGCAGAAGAAGCCATTCTCCTGTTTCAAAACAGCATTTGGATCAATGAGCGGTTGGGTAATACAGGGGAGGCCGCCCGCTCGCTGAACAATCTCTGCGACACCTACCTCTGGGGGCAAGGGATGCCAGCGTAGGTGCTGCCGCTGGCCGATCGGGCGCTGCGC
>CAYVAP010000054.1:12517-13418 GCA_964449365.1 uncultured Bacteroidia bacterium | reverse complement strand
CACGGGCTAGGGCGACCTGCGCCCGGTGTGGCTGGGCGAGCGCAACGGCATGGAAGACGGCCCAGACCTGCTCACCTTCGACGCTAGCACCAAAGCGATGCTGGCCCAAGATAGCCTCAGCCACTGGTATGCCATGTGGGGGACAGATCGCAAGCCGCAGGATAGCAGCCTGAAGATCGGGCGCTGCACCTTTCGCCGCCGAGGGCAGGGTACAGTAGGTAGTCTCAGCTATACCTTCGAAGTCGCAAGTGGAGAGCGCTACGCCATTCCCTTCGTGATCGCAGGCTCGTACCAATCTGAAGATCAGGTCCGCACGACCCTGGAGCGCGTACAGGAAAATTGGCCCGAAATGCTGAGGGCCAAGCGCGAGCGCTACCGCGAGCTGGCGCGCAAAGCCGAGATCGAGATTCCCGATACGACCTTGCAATTGGCCTACCAATGGAGCAAATACAGCACCGACTGGCTCATTCGCGACGTGCCGCGCCAGGGCAGGGGGCTCTCCGCTGGCATGCCCGACTATCCCTGGTGGTTTGGCTGCGACAATAGCTACAGCCTGCAAGGGGTACTGGCTACCGGACGGCGGGACATCGTCTTGAGCACCGTCGAGCTGATCCGCAACCTCTCGCAAGCCAACAACGGCAATGGCCGCATCATCCACGAAGCCTCGACCAACGGCGTGGTCTACAATCTGGGCAACGTCAATGAAACGCCCCACTTCATCTCCCTGATTTGGCAGGTATACCAATGGACCGGAGATCTGGCCTTCTTGGAGGAATACTACCCCACGGTGCAAGCCGGGCTGCGCTGGCTGATGGAGGAGGGCGACGCCAATGGCAACTTGCTGCCCGATGGCTTTGGGATGATGGAGCTCCACGGTCTGACCAGCGAGATGATCGACGTG
>CAYVAP010000054.1:0-12507 GCA_964449365.1 uncultured Bacteroidia bacterium | reverse complement strand
AGGCCTTCTCTGACGCGGCTCGCATCGCTGATGCGCTCGATGATGTGTATCAGGCCGCGCAGTATCAGGGGCTGGCTGATCGCCTGGCGGCTCGCATCAACGAAGCCTTTTGGGTGGCAGCATTTCAATCTTACGCCGATTTCATCGGTACGGCGCAGCAAGCCCGCACCCTGATCGATGACGCCATCGTGCGGGCCGATACCTTGGATAAGCCCTGGTCGGTGGGCGAATTGGAGGCCATCCGCGACCGCATCGCCAACTTGGACGATGACACTCATCAGGGCTTCGTGCTGTATCACAACTGGGTAGTGAATACCCCCATGGAAACCGGGGTGGCCGATACGGCCAAGGCTTTGGTTGCCCTCAACACGGCGCGACACTACCTCAATCTATACGGTGCCTTCGTAACGGGGATCGACCGGGACGAGACGACAGAGACTGGTGTTGGCTCATTTGCCCAGGGCAAAAAGGATTTTTCCTACACCGGCGCGGTGATGACCCTGCCCACGGGGGTGCTGGCCATCGCCGAAAACAACTATGGTCGACCCGATACCGCGCTGGACTATTTGCGGCGCATGGTGCGATCGTTCAGCTATGCGCTGCCTGGCTCGATGTATGAGGTTTCGCCCGACTATGGCATGATGGCCCAAGCTTGGAACGTCTACGCCCTGGCGGTACCCCTGGTGAAGCAATTTTTTGGGGTAAAACCTGCCGCGTACCAGCAGATGGTGACCCTACAACCACAGATGCCCAGCACTTGGGATCAGGCGCGCCTGCGGCAGTTGCCCGTAGGCAACAACGAGATCGGCATGATCTACGAGCGCCAGGAAGATGGCCTGCAACTGACCCTCACCCAGCGCCGCCGCGACTGGACCCTGCGGGTGGCCCTACCCGCCGGGAAGTACACCACCTGGACAGTAGATGGCAATCCGGTGGCGCCAGTCGAGGAGGGGGCATTCGACGTGGTGTACGTCCGCGAAGCCAATGCGGTGCTGGGGGTGAGGTTTTAGTGCGTGGTGCGTGGTGCGTGGTTCGAACCCTAAACACCAAACTCTGAACCACTGGGGCGGCCACGGAGTGATCCAATATGGGGAATTGATCTGTGCCAAAACCTATACCCTGCCTGACGACCGCACACTAGTAACTCACGTTTGGGGAATGATTGGGGCAGTTTGAAAAACTCGCGGAGACCAAAAGTACTTTTAAAGTGTTTTTTTTAAATATATTTGAGTCTCAAATGTGATTTTAAATATCGAAAAATTACTTTTTATTAATTAATTGGTAAGAATGCAAATTTTTATAAAAAATTGATATTCTGCTTTATAGCGTTTTTTGACTCGATTTTCCATACTACTGGACATGAGCCTTTGGCGCGTTCGTTTTTTGGACAAGATGGACAAAATTAACAAGATAGCTTTCAGGTACTTTCTTGAAATTCTGTCTGAATGGATGATGTCCAGAAGTCTGCATTCCAGAAACGCGAACTTAAAACCCTAAATTCTGAACACCCGCGCTTCCTCCTGTGGCACGAAGGCGCGCTCTTCGAAGTAGATCTGACCATTGACAGCCACACGCAGCACGGTAGCGACGCGGGTACCGTAGCGGTCCATCTCGATGTGCATGGCGGAGAGGGGTCGCTCCCAGGCTAGGCCGATGCCAGTGTCGGGCAGTTGCTCTTCGGGGGCCTGCTCGCGGTTGTGCAGGCAGGAGAAAAGCGCCTGAGGCTCATGAGCTTGGCCCTGAGCCATCAGATCGCTAAGATCTTGCTTGAGTCGCTCGACTTTGGGCCAAGGACTGTTTAGCAGGTAATTGCTCAGGCCGTGGATACCGGGGCGGAGGGGATTGATGCGGCGCTCTTCGTTGGAGTAATGGTAAAGCGCTTCTCCATCCCAAAGCAGCAGGTTGAAGCCGTTGTAGGCTTCCGCTTGGCGATCCAACTGCCGTAGGTAATCGGTGGCGGAGTGCTGGCCTAGCAGGAAACGGGGAACCAACTCCCCGCGTGAGGGAGCGTCCTCTTTGAGGGGCTGTCGCAGGTCGCGATAGTTGGTGATGCAGCCAAAGCGTCCATCGCGATGCATCGCCAGCCAAGTGCCTCCGGCTTGCAGATCGCGCCCTCCGAGCAGCTCGGGGTGGTCTTGCCACCAATCTGCCCGGGCAGTAGGCCGCTCGTAAAACTCATCGCGGTTGGCCGCCAGGATGATGGGATAGTCAGGATGGCTGCGGTAAACAAGGCCGATGAGACACATATTCGTTAAGGAGTTGGGGTTTGAAGTCGAACGTTGGGAACAATCGAGCATTGGAACCAGGTAATGCGGCTTCACAGATTTTTTATTCGCTTTTTCTCGCGCCAATGGCTCCCCTCACCCTATGTCCCTTGACCGGTTTTGCTCGACCTTTATACCTGCTACCCCGCATCGCTGGATAACCGGTTCCGTTCTCGCTTGGGCAATTTGCTGACTACCAGCTCGTAAGAGTGGTTGACGAGGTGCAGGATCAGCCGATCGCTCAGATTGCCGAGGAAGGAGACGGTGTTCCAATGCTTTTTGTTCATGTGGTAGCCAGGCAATACCTCCTCGGGATGCTTTTCGCGCAGCTCGAGGGCGTACTCGGGGTCGCACTTAAGGTTGACGCTGTCGGGCTCCTCAATGGAGACGAGGGCATATATTTTCCCTAACACTTTGAAAACCAAGGTATCGTTGTCGAAGGGAAAGCTCTCGGTGGTGCCAGGTTTGGCCAGGCAGTATTGGCGAAGGGTCTCGATATTCATGAGGGAGATTGGATAGTCGATTCGTTTAGCTGATGCTGGCTATGGCGCTTCTCTTTCAAGAGTGGTCGGAGGGATGGCCCTGAGCGATCATCCTTTTCGCCGTAAGCTAGGGGAAGAAGTTCGGTGTGCTTGGTTCGGCCTTCGAAGCTGAATATACTGATAATTGAATTTTTATCTCAAATCGAGTGGACCGGAAACTTCATTCCGAGAGCACCGGTAAATCAACCGGACACCAGGGACTCTTGGCATAGCAAAGATAGCGAAGGGATCATCAGTGGGGGGATTCCTGTGTAGCCTCAGCTTCTCCAGTGCTTATCCTTCCAGTCATCCATGGTTATCACCGCCTCAAGTTCATCCATTACCCCCGCGTTGATCAAGACTTGGCAACAAGTGGAGGCAGTGTATCGATGGTCCGTGCTGTCAATGATGCCTCGTAAGACCGCTTGCTCCGAAGGGGTAAGAGACGTTTCGTGCTGCATGTAATATCCCGCCAAGCTATCGAGGGCAAAAAATTGTACGTCTTGGTCTTGGGACTCCACCTTAGGCCAGTAGATGTCTTTGGCCCCCAAGAGGAGGTAATAGTGCTGTAGCTCATTCAGCAACCTGATGCCTTGGACCAGGCGCTTTTGGTAGCGCTTGGACTTCTCGGCAGGACTGTTGCAAATTCGCACGGCGTGGGCCGCCAACTCCGCACACATTTGAACCGGGAGGCTTTGAGAAGACGGCGAAGGCTCCGTCTTCAAGTCGATAGCCTCATCTTGGGCCTTCGTTTCCTCGTCCATGTTCATGAAAATGGCCATCGGGAGTTTTTCCAGGACACCCCGAGCGATTTCTTCCTCGGCGAAGCTCGCCTTACGACCTTTCAAAGCGAATAGTGACTGATGCAACTGGATCACGGCTTGCAGATCCGACAACTCAAGGGCCGGCCTGAGGCCCATTGCCAATGCCTGAACCTGGTGGTACAGGTCTTGCTTGCAGGCTTTGTACGTGTACCGGTCGTCTTCGCACCAGTGGCGAATCTGGTGGCAGACGGCGGGGATGTCTATGATCGCGGGAGAGGACATATGGAATTGTTCCTTCAAGTTACCATTCTGCGGTGAGAAAGCAGAAGAGAAACCCTCACCAGTTCCGACAGGGGGGTAGGCCAGTTTTCCACCCTGCGTCTCAGAATCTGCCCGCAGCATCATTTCCAGATTGATATGCTCGCAAAGGCGAAACAGCCGCAGCGAGGAAATAAGGTGGCTCTGCACTTTTTTTGCCTCCGCTTGCCAACCAACTGCCTTCTTTTGCGCTGCTTGAAACGGGAGGAGAGACTCAAAACCGAATCTCCCATTCAAAGTACGGCAAAAACCGGAAAAGGAGACGCCATGATTATTGCTTTGCAGTAAGATACGGACTTGAGGCGAACAAAGCCCTCCCAAGTCCCAAAAACTTGCGAGGGCCCTCCAATTACGAATTTCGAATCACGAATCACGAATGCTTCAGACCACCACATTCACGATCCTACCCGGCACCACGATCACCTTTTTGGGGGTGCCGCCGCTGGTGTATTCCTGCACCTTTGCATCGGCCAGGGCTACGTGCTACCCCTCCATGGGCAGTCTAAAAGGAGCGCACAAATCACGGTTCTTCTCGTTGGGGCAAATTGCTTGCGGTAGGCCAAAGTTGAAATACGACGACTCTTGGGACCAGTGAAGTAACCTCTGTTTCGGAGACAAAAAGTCAATCTATCCTTCAAAGTGGTTGAATGGTAGAGTGGTTGATTGATTGAATGGCCTTGTTATCAATAAGTTGTAGTGTCTTACAGTCTTACAACTCTCCTTACGCCACGTAGTACAACCGCTTGAGGCGAGCACTGAGTAAGTCAAAAACGGCGGGTAGACAGGGCATGAAAAGTAGCACGATTGAAGCCACGCTGGCTTTTCAAATAAATGAAAGGATGCCCAAATTTGAGCCCAATTCGTATCTTTGAGAAAATGCCAATGATCATGGGCGAAAAAGCACTGGACCAACAATCTTACGAGACCTATCTAGCTCTGGAAGCCCAGTCGAATACCAAGTACGAGTATCACGACGGCCTCATCGTGGCCATGGCTGGCGGGACTCCGGCTCACAGTCAACTGGGAGCCAATGCGGTTACCGAACTAAACCTCGCTCTACGGGCCAAAGGAAGCCCCTGCCGCGTCTACAACAGCGACCTGAAGGTGCGCATCGAGTCCATCAACCGCACCTATTACCCCGACGCTTCGGTGGGCTGTGAGGAGCCGCAATACAGCGAAAAAGACCCCCATGCCCTAGTCAACCCTATCCTGATCGTCGAGGTGCTTTCTGACAGCAACGAAGACTTTGACCGAGGGACCAAATTTTCCCGCTACCGCCGCATACCTACCTTGCAGGAATACCTGCTCATCAATCAGCACGAGGTAATGGTGGATGTCTTCTACCGCCGTGAAGCCGACCTCTGGGAAACCCACCTGGTGGGCGGGCTGGATGGCGTGGTGCCGCTCCGATCCTTGGGCTGCGAACTGCGCCTGGCCGACCTGTATCGCCTGGTGCCGGGCTTGGGGTAGGATAAGAGTGCTCTTTCATCTTTTCCTGTGAGCAAAGCTTGGGAGGAGAGGGAAAGAGGAGGAGGGCGTATGTTGAGGATCAAGCATGCTGGATAGGTAATTTGGGGACTGTTTGGAATCTTGACTAAAGTCATGGCATCTGAGAGAAAAAGCTTGCAGGTTGAATTTGACATAAGAAATAGCACACGACCATGATGCCCCCCTTTGACCCCTGCCGTTTTCATTTGTGCCTCACCTCAGCAGAGCTGTAGTCTAGTAGTTCTATTGGGTCATGGACTTTACTCACGCTATCTAGCTCTAAGAAGTCTCTCATATTTGCAACCTAATTACTCACTCAACCATGTCTGTTGACACCTATTTTCATCGACTACAAAGGATGGATGGCTTGATCCATCTCCGATCTACGGGTCATCCTAAATTATTTGCTCAAAGCACTAGTGCTCTGTCAAATCCCCAATGATGGGTGATCGCTGTATCTTTTCCCGCATCTCTTCGTTGAAAGCTCGTCGGCGGGGCCCTTTATCCCACCGTCTCGCGACTTGGCCCGCCAAGCTCGGATTTTTCGCCTTGACCTTCGAAAAAACCTGCGACCGCTTACCCATCATTTTTCACTTGACAAAGCACTAGTATCCAGAAGCTGTCGAATATCCTCGTTGCTGCTTTTCGCTTTGTCGCTTTTACATCCTTCAAATTTTGAACAGAATTAGATGGAGCAGAAGCTCAAAACCGAATTTCCCACTCAAAGTACGGCAAAAACCGAAAGTAGGCATACTCGCGCACGCGTGGGGAAAAGAAAAGCTGGTTGAACGCCTGACCCGAAACTGCCACCGGCACCAGCTCTTGCTCCACCGTCATCGCTACCGGGTTGAAGCGGCCATAGAGGTTGTAAACGCCCAGCACCCAGGTGCGGGTCCATCGCTTTTTTTCTTTGGTGCTGCGGTAGCTGACATCCAGCTTGTGAAAAGGGCGCATCTGGAAGTTGTTGCGTTGCTCGAGCTGCGTGGCGAAATTGCCCAGGTCGATGAAGCGATTCTGAAACAGGCTGAAATAGCTTTCCTGAAATTCCCCGTGGGGCGTGTCGTAGCGGTAGGTGGGAATCGAGGCCCGGCTGCCGCTTAGGTACATCCAGGTAGCGGCAAGGCTGCGCTGCGGCGTGAGTTGGTAGCTCGCATTGATCGAAAAGTTGTGGCGGCGGTCGTAGCGAAAGGGAAAAGGGCGCCCTTCGTCGATGTCTGGAAACTGCCGATTGGCCCAAGACAGCGTGTAGCTCAGCCAACCCTGCCAGCGGCCTGCTGTCTTGTGGGCGAACACTTCCGCCCCGTAGCTTTCTCCACGCCCCACGGTGACTTTGTCCTCCCAACTATCGAAGGCGCTGTAAAACGAAGCCCCATCGCGGTACTCGATCACGCCCCGCATGTCTTTGTAGTAGCCCTCCAAAGCGAGGGTAAGGTCCGTCCCCAGGTCATGGTACAAGCCTGCCACGCCTTGCCAAGAGCGCGCCGGACGAATCTGATCCGTGGCAGGCACCCACAGGTCTGTGGGCAGTCCTACCCCTGTGTTGGTCAACAGATGGAGATACTGATAGACGTAGGAACCGCCGAGCTTGAAGGAACTGCAGTCGGAAAAGCTGTAGCGTAGCGACAGGCGCGGCTGCACCGAAGGCTGCCACCACCCATCCGCTTGAAACAACTCGGTCCGGAGGCCCCCGTACACGTGCAGCCGCTCACTCACACGCCAGTCCGCTTCGCCGTAGAGGCTGGCCGTGGTACTGGCGTAGGTATTTTGCAAAGTCGTATCTGTGATGGCTTGCGCTTCTTCGGTCTGAATGATGGTGATGTCAGGCCGAAACCACTTCCCCGATAGTTCTAGGCCCCCACTGAGCATCAGCCCCGACTGCGCCTGAAAATCGGTGTGATAGCGAGCGATCAAGTCCTGAATGCGCGAGTAGTGCCCGACGCTGAGGTCGTATCCGTCGTCGGTGCCCAGTAAAAACGCCTGCTCGAAGCGATTTTCGGAGCGAAAGCGATATTGCGTGAATCCGATCAACCATTTCTCGAAGCGCCTGGCGCTACGAATGCGATTGAGCCGCAGCGATACGGTGTGATTGCCCCAGCGCAGGCGGTTGTCGTTGCGCAGCTGCACCGAGTCCCCACTGGCAGTTTGCGCGATACGCAGGCTGGCTTGGTCATTGCCGCCGTAGTAACTGAAAAAAAGCTGGTCCTCCTCGTTGAGGCGGTAGTTGAGCTTGCCAATCACGTCATAGAAGTGATAGCCTGCGGTCCCGTCCACGCCTTGCTGGTCGTACACCAGGTTGAGGATGGGGCGCGAGAGGGCATCGATCCACGTGCGCCGCCCTGCCACGAAATACGAGCCTCTGCCGCCCCAGAGGGGTCCCTCCAGGCTGGCCCGTCCCGAAACCAAGCCAATCGCTGCGCTCCCCGCAAAGCCCTCGCGGTTTCCCTCCCGGCTGTGCAGGTTGATCACCGAAGAGAGCCGCCCACCATAGCGGGCCGGAAAAGCCCCTCGGATCAACTCAGCGCTCTTCAGCGCATCCGGGTGAAATAGCGAGAAAAAGCCGAAGAGGTGGTTGACATTGTACACGGGCATCTCATCCAGGAGGATGAGATTCTGATCAGGACTGCCGCCTCGCACGTACAAACCCGCCGTGCCCTCTACCCCCATCTGCACCCCCGGCAACAACTGCATGGCCTTGAGCGCATCGCTCTCCCCCCCCCAAGACCGGCGTGCGCTTGAGCTGCTCGATGGGAATCACGATGGCGCTGCTGCGCACATCTTGAGAGGAGTAAGGACGCACCTCCCGGATGCGGACCGTGTCTACGAGCGCGCTGGTACGCAGGGACAGGTTGAGTGTGCTGTCTTGCTGCAAGGCGAGGCGCAGAATGACTGGCTCGTAGCCCGGCGCGTAAAAGCGCAGCGTTTGCTGCCCGGCGGGTACTGGTAGCGAGAAAAAGCCGTACGCATTGGTCAGGGTGCCCCGGCCACTCAGGCTGTCGCGCACCATCACATAGCCCAGTTGCTCCCCTGTTTCTTGAGCGCGTATAGTCCCACTGAGGGTCAGTGATGCTTGACTGAAAGCGGGTCCCCAACTGACTGCCAGCCAGCAGATCAGGCCCCACGGTTTCCATTTCGTTGGCATACGTTCAAAAAAGACGGTTGTGTGTCAAAATACGCGCACCATCTGTCGATGATAGCCCGCGAAGATGCCCAATCCTCCCTCTACGTTGCTCACCACGTTGTTGTGGGTGGCAAAAGGGTCGGTGGCTTGGTAGCCTTGTTGTAGCAGAGAATAGGCGTACTGATGATAGGTCTCGCTGATGGTATAAAGCACGACGAATAGCTCCAGAATTTTCCGAGGGTTATCGCTCCCTGAGGTGCGAGTCGAGTCGTTGAAATAGAACAAAGCATTCGTAGCCAGGAGGACCGTCTCGCGCTGTTGACCATTCACGCCTGCGTCAGTGGTAATCAGGACCCTTTGGTCTCGGTCGAAGCGCTGCATGCTCGCGTCATTGGACAGGTAACCAACGGGTTCCAGTTCATTGTACATCGAGTCTATCCATAAAATCTCTGTGCCACTGCCATCTGTATAAATCGCGCTGTCGTACTGCGCCCCCAAAAATCGGTAGTAGGATGGCTCGCTGGCCGGGTCCAAAAAGGAGACATACACGGGGTACCAAGTGCTCCCACTCGGTCCTAGGGTACCATCGATGCGCGAGATCGCCTCTGTCGTGTCCATGTACCCGGTCAGGGACGCTGCCGGCAGGGGAATGCGGTCCTCGGCGGTGGCGGTCGGAAAGCCCGGAGCCCCTGCTTCCAGCCGGTAGGTGATACCAACCTGCGGAAAGGTCTCTCCTTCGTACCAGCCCTCCCCGGTGTGGATCAGGGTTTCTACCAAAGAGTCCGACACCCATATCTCTACTTGTGCATCGCGCACGGGCGCAAAGCGCAGGGCTGTGTCTACCACCGTGCGAGGCTGAGACACCTGCACCCGCCACAGGCTGTCTTGACAAAACAGGCTGTTGACCACCAGCAGCTCGGGGGCAGAAGGGACGCGGAGGGGATACTCCCGCTGACAGGACGCTAATGCGCCTGTCAGCAGGAGGTATAGAAGATATGTTACCTTCGGCTTGTTCATGAGTGGTGCTACCTATTCAACAATTCTCACCCTCAACTACTTGAGGGTGAGGCGGTTCATCAAGGTAAGGAACGCTACCGGCTGCCACACAGCCCAGCCAAAAAATGAATGGGCCACGGTTAGCCGCCTGGGATGGAAAGCTGAGTTGGCTGCAAAGGTGTGTTCAGTAGGCGTATCAAATATGAGCAAATTTTTGTTCGAAGCCCAAAATTTATGGGCGCTCACCTAGAACATTTTGAGAGCCTCGTACCCGCCTGCTATGAGGGGGGCACCTTCGCTAAAGCCGCACGCCATACACCGCTTCTCAGCTTCCACCAAGGGAATAAACGGCGCTTGCACCACATCTTTGACGGCACTGAAGGAGAGAATGAAATCACATTCGCCCACCAGATCCTGCACCACGTCCACCTTCAGATTTCGTCCGGAGTAGATGGTCAATCGCTGGTCAAACAGGCGGTTGAGGTCTAGCAAGATGGGCGAAATGATGCGCTCGGACTTTTCCTTCTCGTTGCTGAAGCCCGCTACCGCTCCCAAATCCAGCGTTTCCTGTAGCCAAGCGCTGGGCGCGGTTCGCTCAACCTGTGGGAAAAACCGTTCCGCATTGAGATGCAGGTGGAAGCGATCTAAGACCTGCTCAAGGGAGAATCTGCGGTGTGGCATGGGGCGCTCTGGCTAGGATGTTTCTATCTCACTATCTCAAGATACGTAATCTTCACTCATTCTGTGTAGCTTCTATCTGAAATCGAGAGGCCCCTTTCAGCGACCACGCATGTGCGATTCGGGGAAAGCGGTTGGGAATACTTCTGTGATGACGAACTATCTGGTGCTCTCCTCGCAGTGAAACAACACCCAGTAAGGAAGCTGCTTCAGAATACGCAGCAAGCTCATCAACCTCTTCATGGGCTTCCGCCGTGAATATCACCTGATCGCTCATTTCCCATATTTTGCTCGCAGTGCAGCCAGTGCCTCGCGTGCGTCCAAACCGCTGCCGGGATCAGCCTGATAGCGAGCCAGGCGATGGGTAGAGGCCTCGATCAGCCAGGCGGGAAGGTCCACCTCGGTACTTTCCACGTCTTCCTGTAACATTTCCAGGGCCAACTGCAACCGCTGCTTGGCAGTGAGTTGCGCCCATCATGCACGGGCTTGTTCTTCGGTACGACTCATGATAGAAGATACGGAGTTGGATGTTTTTTGCTTCAAGCTATGGACTGGGTGCGAAGAAAAGAGCCCCAATTTCCGACAACCTGCAACACCTTTACAATTCCGAATTAGGACTGTCCAAAACTTGATTACTTCGTTCCACGACAGCCTTTCAGCAGTGGCCCCAAGCTTGGTAATCAGGGTAAAGTTCAGGCCAGCCTGCAAGGGGCGACAGACCAATCGAAGGGCAACCCAGGTGGTGCGCCTCGCAAATAGGGCTGGTGAGGAGATAGAGCCGTCACCAGGCGCTCGATGTTTTCTGCCGAGCCGGCATAAACGAGGTCTATGTCTTGGGTGAAGCGGGCGCTGCCGTGGACAATGGCCGCTATACCCCCTATGAGGATGTAATCCACCCCTCGAATGGCTTGAATCAACTGGCCCAGCTTATTCATTGACTTCGTAGTTGTTGACCTGCTTTCTTCAGCTCCTCAGCCATGAGTTGCATATCGATAAACTTCTGAACACGCTGCTCCGGGGTGAGCTTGAGGTTTTCGCGCAACAGGGTACGGTCGATGTCCTTTTTGTAGGCTTCGATCACAGGGTTGGGGAGGATAGGTTGGTCGAGGTAACTAGACATAAGATAGTAGCATTTGACTATCAAGATACGCATCCTTCAACCATTCTACGTATCTTACGTCTGAGGTATAAAAATAACTCTGTTTATGCGAACCCCATTAACCCTCCATCTTGACGATCAAATCCTCACTGCTGCCGAGCGATATGCCCAACAACAGGGTCATTCCCTCGCAGAACTGGTCGAGCAATACTTGCAGGCATTGCCTCAATCCGAGCCGGAACTATCTCCCAAAGTACGTCGCCTGAAGGGAATCGTAAAGGTAAGCCAGGATTTCAATTACGAAGCGGCGATGGAAGAAGAGCGGCTTAACAAACACCTGCATGGATAGGCTGTTCATCGATACGGATGTGGCCATTGACTTCTTGCTAGATCGGGAGCCATTTTCTGCTGACGCAGCGCGTGTGTTCGATTTGTTTGAGCGAGGTGAAGCGGAGGGGTTCATATCCGCTCTGGCCATGAATAACATCCATTACATCGTCCGAAAAGTCGTGGGCAAAGAAGCCACCAAGCAAATTCTGAAACAGTTGATCGAGTTGGTGGACGTTCAGGGGGTTAGCCGGACCAATGTGTTAGATGCGTTAAGCAGCGATTTCTCTGACTTCGAAGATGGCATGCAGCACGCCGCAGCCCATGAAATCGAGAACCTCAGGGCCATCATCACCCGCAACGTGAAGGATTACCATGCAGCGACTCTACCTGTGATGACGCCCACTGATTATCTGGCTCAAAGATAGCCTGATTCCCTTATCTGACTAATTTTTGCCAAATCTCTTGGCTTCCGTCGTGAATATCACCTGATCGCTCATTTCCCATATTTTGCTCGCAGTGCAGCCAGTGCCTCGCGTGCGTCCAAACCGCTGCCGGGATCAGCCTGATAGCGAGCCAGGCGATGGGTAGAGGCCTCGATCAGCCAGGCGGGAAGGTCCACCTCGGTACTTTCCACGTCTTCCTGTAACATTTCCAGGGCCAACTGCAACCGCTGCTTGGCAGTGAGTTGCGCCCATCATGCACGGGCTTGTTCTTCGGTACGACTCATGATAGAAGATACGGAGTTGGATTTTTTGCCTCAAGCTATGGACTGGAGGCGAACAAAGCCCTCCCAAGTCCCAAAAACTTGCGAAGCATGCCTTCAAACCATAGGTAATTATACTCAAAGAATTTTGATTTGAGAGGAGTTGGTGCCGCAGCTACGCTACTTTTTGCTTCTTTCCGCTACGCGTTACAATAGGGAAATGGCGAT
>CAYVAP010000053.1:0-13584 GCA_964449365.1 uncultured Bacteroidia bacterium | reverse complement strand
CACCGGGCAGATATTTTGCCCCACAGACACGGTGAAGATATACTCGACAGTGTCTACCACCGAATCGGGGTTGAGCACGGTGAGGAGTGGGTCGCTCACCGTCGAGTCGCTAAAGCCTCCGCCAGGACTCCATTGGTGATTGAGGGCAGGTAGAGTCGGTACGCCCGGGGTGAGGATCGCATCCGAGCAGAGCACCGTATCGGGAATATCCGGCACTTCGGGGGCGTCCAAAATTTGCACCACTGCCGTATCTCGATACACGGTGCCACAGATGGAGGTGTCGTTGAAGATAATGAGAATGTTTTCGATGCCTTCGACGATGGTATCATTGATGATAGAAATCGGAAAGAGGGCGGAAGACTGGCCCGCTGGGATGATCACCGAGGAGGGCAGGGGGGTATAGTCGACCCCTGGCGTGGCCGTACCACCGTAGGCAATGGGGAGGGTCGTGGTGTTCTCGAGCGGTTCATTGAAGGTGAGGGAAAAGAAGCCGGTGGGGGAGCAGCTTTCCACAAAGACGGCATCGCCGCCCGTGACATTGTTGGTAGCCGTTATTTCGCGGAAGCCCGTGAGGCAACTTACCCCCGAGGCTTCGAGGAAGACGCCGCTGTCCAGGAGCTGGTCGCCAGCATCGGCCACGGCCAGGGTGATACGGTAGGTCTGGCAGGGGACGACGGAGGCCGTGGCCAACAGTGGCGTGGTCAAGCCGTCGTATTCGATGTCAGTACCGCCCACGTTGTCTACGTAGTAAGCACAATTGGTACAGGGCCCGGCTGAGACCTGATTGGCTGCCGCTTGCCCATTGTTGACATTGTTGATGGCCACCGGAATGGCGGAGTTGGGAATGAGAGCGATATTGTTACCTGGCGCAGGGGCAGGAAAACCCGGCCCAGAGATGAAAAAGGCAAACACATCGTTGAAGGTCGAATTGACAAATTCGTTGTACTCCTCCGAAGCAAATACATAGCGGATACCAATAGAGTCGCAAGAAGGGACAATGTCGAAAGCAATCACGCAAGCGTCAAAAGTGCCATTGTTAGTCAGGGCGTCTAGGGGAGGGTAGTTGAGGCCGCTGGATATTCCGGTATGACCTGCGTAGTTATTGGGTCCGACGGCACTATCGGCCTCGCCGGTACTCATCAGCAGGCCATTGGTCAGGCCCAGGTTGCTGAGTGAGCCATCAAACTCCCTCACCGAGAGGGTCGTGTCGCAGGTGATAGTAATATTGGAGATTTCTACCCCTGCACCAATCAGTCCCTGAATCCGTTGATTGACCGTCAGGGTATCAGATACAATGAGCTGAGCCTGAAGCTGATGGCTTATCGCCCCTCCAAGCATCAACATTGTCAAAACAAAAAAGCGTAGCGTTCGATACATGCAACTAAGGTTAGCATTGGAAAAAATCTCACCTAGTATTAGTTTCTCTAGCGAACAAGGTCCCTAATAAGTTGCAATATACGATAAGCTTTGTGTTCTAGGGTAAAAGTCCTATATTTGCCATCCAATTTGCCCCAGCCACGGAGAGGTGCCGGAGCGGTCGAACGGGGCGGTCTCGAAAACCGTTGTGCGCGCAAGCGTACCGAGGGTTCGAATCCCTCCCTCTCCGCCAAACATGATCGAGCCGATCAAAACCGCCCCCTAAGCTGCTTAGGGGGCGGTTTCTCATCATGAGAATAATGCTATATGGGTGATGAGCATTGTAGCCATAGCTTCTCGGCAGATGGCAAATCCGCGCCACTTCCCGCTCACCTAGGCAAAGCCCGAGTAAAAATCGCCTCCAGCAATTCTCCCACCCCATCTTGCAGAGGCAGCACCACCGGTAAGGTCAATTCTTCTTGGTAGCGCTGCTGCCAGGTGCGGGCTTCAGCTTCGGTCAGGTTTTGAGTGTTGAGCGCAATGCCCAGGACAGGGGTGCCAAAAGCGTGAATCAAGTTTACCTCATCGACCAAGGGGGGCAATTTCCGGGCCAGATGCTGCCACCCTTTGTGGTAGATGCGCCCTGGCGGATGCACCAAAATCACCCCATCGGCGCGGCCCGACACCAAAAACTCTGCGCCGCAAGGCCCCGAAGGATTGCGCAGGGCAGCCTGGCCTTCTACAAAAATCACCTCAGGCTGCGCTTCCTCCCAGCATTGCACGAGGGCGTGTTCCAGCTCGCCCGAGACGAAGTCGTTGAGGGTACTGTCAAAAATGAAGCCGTAGCGCCCGCCCTGCATCCAGCCGGTCTGGCCGGTGTAGATCATCTCGGCCTGTCGGCCCTGGGCTTGGGCCGCCTCGGTGAGCCAGCGGGCGGTGGTTCGCTTGCCCACCGCACAGTCGGTGCCCAGCACCGGGATGATGGGACAGCCCACCGTATCGATGCGCCCTGTCCAAAAATGCTGTTCCGCTTTGGGTTTGGGTTTGCGCACGTCGATCAGCCTTGCCCCGTGCTGCCGGGCCAATGCTACCCACTCGGCATCATCCGATAAAAAGGCATGCAGGCCATTGACGATGGACATGCCCTGCCGCAGCGCCGCTTTGATCATGGGCCGCCAGGCGGGGTCGATGACGCCCCCGGCGTTGGCTACGCCCAGCACCAGGTAATCGGCTCCGCGAGGAAATTTCTCCAGAAAATCCGGAAGATCTCGACAGATGGGAATGCCCCTGGGCTGTCCATCTAACGCCTCGCCTGCGTCTTGTCCCGTCAGAGCGCGGTCCAGCACGGCAAGCACCTGATAGCGCGAACTGCCCCGTACCAAGCCGTGGGTGGTTTTAGCCTGGGGCTGTTGGTATTGATCGCCAGCGAAGAGGAGGGCGGTTCCGTCCATGGAGAGAATTAACAATTGGGAATGCGCGATTCGTCATTGGGACTTTGATTGATTCCGAATCACGCATGTCGAATCGAGCATTAACGTCTGAGCCGCGCCAGCGCCGCCTCCACCATGGTATCGAAGCCCCGCGCTACGTCAGCGGGATCGAGGTAGACCAGGGTATCGGGGGGGATGCCGTTTTCGATGTTGAAGCCAGCGGGGGATTCCAGTTGAGTAGCTGAGACGCGCACAGTCCAGCCATTAGCCAGGTCGGTATCGGCGGGCGCGCCGCCACCGCCGCCGGTGGTATCGCCCAGCACGGTCACCTGAGGCAAGGCCCGCAGCATGGCCGTGAATGTATTGGTGGCGCTGTAGCTGCTGCGATTGGTGAGCAAAATCACAGGCTTGAGGAAGGTGGTATCTCCCTCTTTGGGCTCGATCTGCTCGTCCTGCCAGGCGGTAAAATCGCGGTGCTCTGGCCCGTTGCGGATGCGGCTACGCCCAAAGGTGACGGCCTGCTCGGTGAAAAAGCGAGCCATGCGGTGGGCATTGGTCAGGCTGCCGCCGCCATTGTCGCGCACGTCGAAGATCAGGCCCCGGTGGCCACCAAATTTCTCGATCAGGCGGGTCATGGCAGAGGCCGAGACATTGGTACCAAAGCTGCGATAATGGACATAGCCTACATCGCCAAAATCATAGATAATGAATGGCCCGAAGTACTGCTCTTCTCCCCGGAAATAGCTGCGCTCCAGAAGGTTGAAGTCGTAGTTGGGCGGCGACTCCAGGTACCACTGCCAGTGGCGAGATAGGTCGAAGCTAGAGCGTATATTCACGTGGCCATCGCGCAATTCGAAGAACATATCGGCCAGCACTTTGAAGAGCGCTTCTTGGCTCATGCCGGGACGGACCTGGGCTTCGTAGCGGCTGCGCACTTCGTCCCAGTCGATATTTTTGTATTCGAAGAAGCTGTACTCCTCGTCGGCAAAGGTCCAGGCTTCGTTGAAGACGCTGACCGGACCGCTCCCCGCATCGGGGGGAATGAAGAGCGCTTCGCAGCCTGTCAGGGAGAGGCCGTACAGGATCAATAAAGAAAACCAAACGGGTTTTAGAAGCCCGTTTGGTTTGAACCAGCACATAGAAAGGTTACTCATCAGGAAAAGAGTTTGCGTACTGCGCCTTTGAGGTGATCGTAGGCTTCGGTCATCTCCTGGTTGAAGGCTTCCACCCGGCGCTCGCCTTCCTGGTTGCGATCTGCCCAGAATTGTTTCATCTCCTGGATCTTTTCGCGTACGTCGTGGCGAAATTCGTCCCACTCTTCTTTGGCTTCGGCCAAGCCAAGGTGGTACTGCACGTAAAAGAGGTCGAGCTGAGCGCGAAAATGCTCGGCCCGATGCTGAAAGGCCTTATCGAGGTCGCCGTCATTGGGGTCGGAGGCGTCGCGCCAGTGTTCGTAGGCCACCTGGGCTTCGTGCAGCTTTTGCTCGAGCTTCTTCTTTTGCTCGTCGAAGGCATCGCGGGTTTCGGCCCGGCCCAGGGCCAGTTGCACTTCCAGTTCTTCCAAGTGGGCCTTTAGCTTGCGAGCGGCCTCAGAGTCGCCCACCTTGTCCACCGTAGCTTTGGCCTCCTGAATAAAGCGCTGAAAGCGAGCCTTGCGATGCTCGAATCCTTCAGTCAGCTCATCGGTAGGCAGGTCGACCACGATTTTGAGGTCGTCCAGTTCATTGTCGAAATCTTGCAGGAATTTGTTCATGGGGGATAGGATATTGGTTCCCACTAAGATGGGAAACCCCGAGGACAAAGCAAACACTGGGGGAATGTCTTTGCTCAGCAAGAACACAAATATTCGATCAAAATCCCGCCAGGCAGTAGGAAGAGGGAGCCTTCACAGCCTACGCTTTCTTCTTCCAGAAAAATCAGGACGCGCTGATGGCCTTCGGCAATGGCCCTGATGCCCTGCCGCTCAGGATGGTAGTACAAGGCCCGCATCAACAGGTAGGCTTCGGCGGAAGTAGCCGCAGGGAGCCAAAGGGTGCCCTGCACCGCTGCTTCATTAAAGAAATATTGACTACGGATGATGGGACCTGCGAAGTACTGCGTCAGGTGGCAGGGCTGATCGGATTCGGTCAAGCAGTAGCGATGAACCACATCCTTTTCCTGCGTTTTGGGCAAGATGTCGCCGAAGTAGGTGTCTTGGCGATTGCTACCTTGGGGCGGCATGGGCAGGCGGGTGAGGTAGCCATCGAAGACGTAGCCCTCCTGCCCTTGGTAGCGGACCTTGATCCAAAGCCCCGAGATGGTAAAGCCCGGCAACTCTTCCACTTCGAAGGTGGTACCATCCTTCGGATCTTGCAGCATCACCACGGCCGCGCCGTAAGGGACGGTACCGAGCTTGTTGGCCGCGAGACCCACGTCATCGCGTAAATTTAGGCCGCTGCCCGCGCCCACGTAGAGGGTATCGCCCGTCCGGTAGCGCGGCCAGGCCACGGCCACGATGGGGAGCAGACAGAGGAAAAGGAGGAGGTTTTTCATGGGGGAAGTGGGATGAAGGCAGTGAGTACCTCGGGTATGCGACGGATACCGAGGGAGTAAATTGATAGCACAATTTGCGAAAAAACGAGCAGAAATTTCGTCCTATACCGCCGGATTCTATCCAGCAAACGCAGACAGCGCGCGGCGGTACCTCACCCTGCCGCCAAGCCCGTATGCGGGCGTACAAAGGCAGTTTCCACCTAGCATTTGAGCTGCCTCCGTTGTATCTTGAGAGCATGAAAGAGCAAGATTTGTTAGCCCGTATTACCCTTGATCCACTGATCTGTCATGGCAAACCTTGCATTCGGGGACTTCGCTACCCCGTCGAGGGCATGCTGGAATACTTGGCGGGTGGAGATACGGTGGCAGATATCCTGGCGGAGTTTCCTGACCTGGAAGAAGCCGATATCCTGGCCTGTCTGGCCTATGCCGCTGCCTCCCTACGCATGAAAAGCGTGGTCGTCATTCCTTTTGCAGCATGAAATTCCTCATCGACGCACACCTGCCCAAAAGCATAGGGGCATATTTCGAGGCATTGGGCCATGAAGCCTTGCATACCTCGGAATTACCTGAAGGAAACGCCAGCCAGGATGAAGCCTTGATTGTGCTGGCGATGGACCAGGCTGCCACCGTGATCACCAAGGATAGCGATTTTTATCATTCATTCCATTTGCACCGAAGGCCCAGCAAGCTCGTACAGGTAAAGGTGGGAAACCTGAGATTGAAAGCGATCAAGGCTTTGTTTGAAACTCAAGCTGCACAGATTGCGGCTTTATTGGCCGATCATGATCTGGTAGAGGTTTATGCAGATCGGCTGATTGCTGTCTAACATCCTCCAGAGGCGCATCAAAATCTGGGGCCATATATACCACAAAGCCCGGCAGGGTACCGGGACGACGGACAGGGGGTTGGGACGTATCCACTTTCTCCTGCTTGACCAGCAGGAACTCCATAAAATCCACGACCTCCCGCTGAAGGTCATTGGGCAGGGATTCAAACAGTTGGATGGCTTGTTGGGTACCCATGATGGACATTCGTTTCTTAAATCTACGCAAAAACAGGCAGAAAGGCTGTACCGCCGGATTCTATCCGGCAACGCTGACTCCGCGCAGAGCGCGGCGGTAGCATACTTCACCGCTCGTCTGCCCGACTCTCATTCACCCATTCTTGCGCATCTTGGTGCCAAAGCGAAAACGGGACTGCTCATACCAACCGAGGCCACGCTTTTTGCTCCCCAAGGCATACCACGTGATCGCGCCCACCCACTCACTGAGGTGGCGGGCACGATCGGCTTCGTTCATCCATTCATCGGGGCGCTCAGGCATGCGCCTCTTCAGCTTCCCTCGGCCCCTTCCGAATTCCGCATTTCCACTTCCGAATTTTCTTCCTCCACATTCATGATGCGCGTCTGGTGGCGGATGGACTCCTTGTGGACCATCTGCAGGATCTCGTTCATGATGTCGCGGCTGAGGTTTTTGCTGGCCGCGTAGGCGATGCGGTCGGCGATGATCTCGTTCCAGCGCGAAGATTGCAGGATGGTGATGTTGTTGTCCTTTTTGTACTGCCCGATCTGATCGGCGATCTGCATGCGTCGGCCCAGGACGTTGATGAGCTGATGGTCGAGGTCGTCGATTTCCTCGCGCAGCAGTTCGAGCTTGTTGACCACCTGGGGGTTGTCGATCTCGACGTGGCGGTGGACCAAGTTGGCGAGGATTTCGCCCAGTCGATCGGGGGTCACCTGCTGCTTGGCGTCGGAGAGGGCCTTGTCGGGGTTGGGGTGGGCTTCGATCATGAGGCCGTCGAAGTTGAGGTCCAGGGCCTTTTGTGAGACGTGGGGCAAAAACTCCCGCGTGCCACAGATGTGGCTGGGGTCGCAGATGAGCGGCAGTTCCGGGTGGGTGCGACGCAGCTCGATGGGAATTTCCCAATGGGGCTTGTTGCGGTACTTGCTGGGCTCGTAGGTGGAAAAACCGCGGTGGATGGCCGCCAACTTGGTGATGCCCGCCCGCTGGATGCGCTCAAAGGCTCCCATCCACAGGCTCAGGTCGGGGTTGACCGGATTCTTGATCATCACGGGGATGTCCACGCCCTCCAGGGCATCGGCGATTTCCTGTACCGCAAAGGGGTTGGTGGTGGTGCGCGCTCCGATCCAGATGATGTCAACGCCGTTGCGCAGCGCCTCATAGACGTGCTTGACGTTGGCCACCTCTACGCAGGTGGGGAGTCCCACGGCCTGACTGGCTTCTTTGAGCCACTTCAGGCCCACGGTGCCCACGCCTTCGAAGCTGTTGGGCCGCGTGCGCGGCTTCCAAATTCCTGCCCGCAGGATGTGTACGTCATGCTTGGCTACGCCCAAGGCGGTCTCCATCACCTGCTCAGGCGACTCGGCGCTGCAAGGCCCGGAGATGTTGACGTAGTCGGTGAGGCCGAGGCCCCAGTCTTTCATCGGAACAACTGTTAATTTTTGCATCGTTGCTTGGTTGTCGTTTGGTTCAATAACTTTTGGGGTGATCGGGGTGATCGGGGTGATCATAGGTGATCGAGGTGATCATAGGTGATCGAGGTGATCATTGTTGATCGGGGTGATCATTGGTGATCGGGATCAGGAGGGTATTCCAGGTCTTGGTCGCTGAGCAAGAGGTCGGTTTGGTTGAGGTATTGGGCAGGGTCTTCTTCAACCCCAGCGTCATATGGGTCTCTAACGCGGCCTGTTTTTTTCAGGATTTTGAAAAGCATGCGGGCGATGTCGTCCGTGTCGTACAGCAAGGGGTAAAACTCGTCGTCTGTGAGTAAATCGGTTTGGTGTAAAAGGTTCAACCAGTATTTGGTTTCTAGGGCTTCTTTATAGGCGATGCTAATTTTGGCAGAAAAGTCTGCCTTTGAAAGTCCGCCTTGCGCCTCGGTGATATTGGCACCGATCGACGTACCGCTGCGTAGCAGTTGTCTTGCTAGCTCGAACTCGCGCTCAATCCGAGCCAGGCGTCGAGACACACCGATAATTTTGACCGCGAGGGCAAAAGATCGATCGCCGACCACAGTTTTAGGCAGTAATTTCATCTTGGATTGCTTGCTTGTCGTGCCAGTCTAGCGCGCCCCCTCCGGAGTCGTTTGTTGCTTGATATCTGATGGCTACAAAGGTTTGACCCCTCTTGGATCAACATCTCAATTACCTCACCCACCCTACGAGCGCCTGGATAACGCCGATCACCTAACCCACCCTACGATCACTTTGATCACCTAACCCAACCCACTCTACGATCACCTGGATCACGCCGATCACCTAACCCACCCTACGATCACTTTGATCACCTAGATCACGCTGATCACTAAACCCGCCCTACGATCACTTTGATCACCTAGATCACGCTGATCACCTAACCCGTCCTACGATCACCTTGGATCACGCCGATCACCTAACCCGCCCTACGATCACTTTGATCACCTAGATCACGCCGATCACCAAAATAGTCCCTTGATTATTGAAGAATTCTTTTGATTTCATTCGCCGCCTCCATCAACTGGTAGGTCTCCTCAAATTTCCCCGCCGCGATCAAGTCGCGAAACTCTTGCATCTTGCCCAGGTAGCTGTCCAGCACATCCACCAGATGCTTGGCGTTTTGTTGATAGACATCCGCCCACATGCGGGGCGAACTTTTGGCCAGGCGCGCGGTAGAGGCAAAGCCCCCCGAGGCCAGGTTGAAGATGTTGGCTTCGCTTTTTTCCTTTTCCAACACCGTGAGGGCCAGCACGAACGAGCTGATGTGCGAGACGTGCGAGACGTAAGCGGTGTGCAGGTCGTGCTCCTCACTGTTCATGTAGAGCAGCCGCATGAAGAGGCTTTTGAAAAGCCGCTCCACCAGGGCCACCGCCGTCGGGTCGCTGGCTTCTTTGTCGCAGATGATGGCGGCTTTCTGGAAAAAGAGGTGGTTGACCGCCGCCTGTGGCCCGCTAAACTCCGTGCCCGCCATGGGATGCGCCAGCACCGCCTGCTTGCGGCGCGCATGCCCCGCGATGGCCCGCGCAATCTCATGCTTGGTCGAACCCATGTCCACCACCACCGTCTGCGCGCCGATGAGGTCCAGCACCTGCGGCATCAGCTTTACCACCGCGCCCACCGGCACCGCCAACAGCACCAGATCGGCCATGGCACAGCCCTCCGCCAGGGTCCGCGTCTCATCCACCAGTTGCAGAGTTAGCGCCTGCGCTGTGTGCGCTTCGTTGGCATCCACCCCGATCAGGCGATCGGCAAAGCCATTGGCCCGCAGGTCTTTGGCAAGTGAGCCGCCAATCAGGCCCAAGCCGATTATTGTGACTGTCATTTTTCAGAGTTGCTTGTGAGTGATCTGGGTGATCAAGGTGATCTGGGTGATCTGGGTGATCGAGGTGATTTGGGTGATCGAGGTGATCTGGGTGATCGAGGTGATCTGGGTGATCGAGGTGATTTGGGTGATCGAGGTGATCACCTTTATTGATCACTGTTCACTGTTCACTGTTCACTATTCACTGTTCACTGAAACCGTCAGGTTCTCCACCCTTTCCAGCGCCAGGGCCATTTGCCGCGTGGGGGCACAGAGCGAAATGCGAATAAAGCGCTCGCCATTGCTGCCGAAGATGAAGCCCGGCGCGAGGAAGACGCTCGCCTCGTTGAGCAACCACTCGCTCAGGGCCTCGCCGCTGAGGGCGCTCTCGGGGATGCGCGCCCAGACGAACATACCCGCCTGCCCTGGCGCGTAGGTACAGCCGATGGCGTCGAGCAGGCGATAGGCCAACTCGCGGCGCTCGGCATAGACCGCATTGCGGCGATGGTGCCACTGGTAGCTGTTGGCCAGGGCCTTGACCGCCGCCGCTTGCAGCGGCATAAACATGCCCGAGTCCATGTTGGACTTGACTTTGAGGATGGTGTTGACGTAGTCTGCGTGGCCGCAGACCATGCCGATGCGCCAGCCCGCCATGTTGTGCGACTTGCTGAGCGAATTCAGCTCGATGGCTACCTCTTCTGCTCCCGGCACCGAAAAGATGCTGCGCGGCTCGGGATTCAGCACCAGGCTGTAGGGGTTGTCGTGGCACAGGAGAATACCCTGCTCCTTGGCAAAGGCCACCAATTGCGCCAGCAACTCGACCGGAGCCAGGGTGCCGGTAGGCATGTGGGGGTAGTTGATCCACATCAGCTTGACGCGGCTCAGGTCCTGCCGGGTCAAAGCCGCCAGGTCGGGCAGCCAGCCGTTGTCGTCGGTCAGGTCGTAATAGACGATCTCCGCGCCTGTGAGGCGAGCGATGGAGGAGTAGGTGGGGTAGCCTGGATTGGGCACCAAGACCTGATCGCCAGGGTTGAGAAAAGCCAGGCTGATGTGCATGATGCCCTCCTTGGAGCCCATCAGCGGCAGGATGTCGGTCTTCGGGTCGAGGGTAACGCCGTAGGTGTCGAGGTACCAGCGGGCAAAGGCCTCGCGCAGTTGCGGAATGCCTTTGTAGGGCTGATAGCCGTGGTTGCCCGGCTCGACGGCGCGAGCCACCAGCTCCTTGATGGTTGCTTCGCTGGGCATCATGTCGGGGTTGCCAATGCCTAGGTTGATGATGGCCTCGCCCGAGGCCAGGCGGCTGCGAATCTCCCGCAACTTGCGGGCAAAGTAGTACTCCTGGACGTTAGCCAGTCGGTTGGCAGGTGCTATGATCATGAGGAAGTAGTTCGGAATTTGACATTCGTGATTCGGAATAAAGAGAAGTCGGATGGGGAGGTAATCTAGGTGATCGGGGTGTTCGAAGGTGATCTAGGTGATCGAAGGTGATCGAGGTGATCGAGGTGATCGAGGTGATCGGGGCTCCTGTCTCGCAGCGCAGCGATCTCACTTCTCGCTTCTCGCAGCACAGCGATCTCGCTTCTCGCCTCTCGCAGCACAGCGATCTCGCTTCTCACCTCTCGTAGCGCAGCGATCTATTTCTCTCCCCTCGGATATTCCCCCAGCATGCGCAGGTCATTGACCAGGGGGCCTACGGCGGCGAGGGCGCGCTGATACTGCTCGTAGTCGTCGTATTCCAGATCGATGTGAAAGAAATATTCCCACTCGCTGCCGACGATGGGGAGGCTTTGGATCTTGGTCAGGTTCATGCCATGGCTGCTGAGCACAAGTAGGATCTGAGACAATGACCCCACTTTGTGCAGCAGGTTGAAGCAGAGGGAAGCCTTGTCGGGTTGCAGCTCAAGGGCCTGGGCGCTGACGCGGTCGAGCACGATGAGGAAGCGCGTGAAGTTGCGAGGATTGTCCTCGATGCCCTCAGCCAGCAGGTCGAGGTGGTAGTGGTTGGCGGCCAGGCGGCTGGCGATGGCGGCGGCCCCGTCGCGTTGTTCGGCGGCGATCCAGCGCGCCGCGCCGGCGGTGTCGGGATGCTCCACCAAGCGTAAGGCAGGATGCTGTTGAAAGAACTGCTGGCATTGGGCCAGCGCCATGGGATGCGAGTACACCTCGCGTAGGTCCTCAATGCGCTGACCAGGCCGTGCCATCAGGCAGTGCTCGATGCGCAGATAGACCTCACCGATGATGGTCAGCTCAGAGTCACGCAGCATGGCGTAGTTGGGCAGCAGGGTGCCCGCCACAGAGTTTTCGATGGCCACCACGCCATAGCCCGCTTGTCCCTGGGCCAAGGCCCGAAACAGCAGCGGGAAGGTCTCGCACATCTCCAGTTCCAATTCGGGGCCAAAGTAGCGCCGGGCGGCCAGCTCGTGAAAAGCTCCTTTTTCGCCTTGAATGGCGACACGTCGCTGGGCGACATGAGGGGCGAAGGGAGAAGCGGCAATTTCGGTGGGCATAGCAAAGAGATCTGTGAAGAAGTGAAGTTGGGGTGAAAAGAAAGCGTCCCTGAGTGGCTTCAGGGACGCTTTGCGTTGAGTTGTGTTCGTGAGGCTAGCTAGCACACAAGGTCCCTGGATCTGCTTCCGATAAAATAGAAGAAGAAATAAAAAAAGGCCTTGTATATCAATAGGTGCTTCATAACGATGGCAATTACAGTAAAAGATTCGCAGCCAGCAAGGACCTTAAGTTCTTTTTTGTGAAAAAAATCCGGGTTTGGCTAACAGTTATTCGTAAGCCTGGATCAATCTTCCAGCCAACTTTACAAGGTCGAATCTTGTAACCAAGCCAATCGGTTTGCCCCTTGGGCTCCAAGCGGATGCTGTGCTCCACAATTGACGAGCGGGGGGATTTGTCTGCAACATGACGCGCGCTTTGCTCAACCCTGCCGAGCTGTTATCGTTTGCAGAGAAAGTCCAATGCTTCAATCCATTTTTCCTTGAAACCGATTACTTTTGTCTTTTTCGTCGTGCTCTGTTTGCTCTGGGCCTGCCAGCATCAGTCTCGCCCGGCAGACACCCCAGACCCCCAAGCCTTGGTCGATGCGGCCATCGAGGCCTATGGAGGCACTCAGTACGATTTTGCCTTGATTGGATTTGACTTTCGAGACAAGCACTATCGCGCCCGGCAGCAGGGGGGAGCCTTTCAATATCAGCGGATCTTTATGGAAAATGGCCGCAAGGTCCGCGATCAACTCGACAACCAGGGCTTTACCCGGCAGGTGGACGGCGCTCCGGTTACGCTGGTCGATAGCCTGCGCGATGCCTACCGCAGCAGCGTCAATTCGGTGATATACTTTGCCCTCTTGCCCCATGGCCTCGATGATCCGGCGGTGAAAAAGCAATACCTGCGCGAGGTAGAGCTCGCAGGACAAACCTATCACGAAGTACAGGTAACTTTTCGCCAGCAGGGTGGGGGAGAGGACTATCAGGATGAGTTTCGGTACTACTTTCACCCTGAGACGCATCACATGGACTACCTCTCCTACGCTTACGCCACCAACGGCGGCGGCATTCGCTTTCGCGCCAGCTATCACCCGCGCACGGTGGAGGGTATTCGCTTTCAGGACTACATCAACTTCAAAGCCAGTCCTGCCCAACTAACCCTCGACGACCTGCCTGCCGCTTTCAACGCAGGTGAACTGGAAGAACTCTCCCGCATCGAGCTGGAAAATGTAACCGTACAGCTTCTGCCGCGACCGGAACAGTTGCTGCCATGAGGGGAGTTGGGGAAGTAAGGGAAATAGGGGAAGTAAGGGAAGTAAGGGAAATAGGGGAAATAAGGGAAGGAAGGAAAGCAACATAGGAGTTAATCTGTAAATTACCCCGTATACCCCGTATACCCCGTATACCCCGTATACCCCGTATACCCCGTATACCCCGTATACCCCGTATACCCCGTATACCCCGTATACCCCGTAT
>CAYVAP010000052.1:6056-13664 GCA_964449365.1 uncultured Bacteroidia bacterium | reverse complement strand
AAAATGTACCTCCTAGCGCCTCAGAGAGCTATTTTGAATGATGCTCATACCTTACTCAAACTAAGGTGTGCCGTTAATTCTAGGCAAGTAGCCCCGATTGGCTCTGCGCAGCTTGGGCGACTTTCCACCGCGAAACTAATGACTAGGTGATCTTATCTATTCCTTAACTTCTGAATGCGTCAACTGTTACCTCTGCTGCCATGTCCGTCTTATTCGATAGCTTTTCTGAGTGGCGCGCCGCGCTGACCTCCCAATCGCAGCCGAGTTGGCTCCCCGTCCTCGCCTACGAGCAGCAGCAGCATGGCCGCAGCGAGGTCGATATCTGGGCGCAGCTAGCGGCGTCCTACGCCGTGATGAAAGATGCCGTGCAGACGGGACTGAGCGACGAGATGTGCTCGATCAGTGGGATGGTCAACAACGGAGCCAAGAAAGTGGCTCAGGCCCAGGTCTCAGTACTCGGCCCCCACTTCCAAAAACTCCTGGCTTACACCCTGGCCGCCAAGGAAGTCAACTCTTGTATGGGCCGCATCGTCGCGGCGCCTACCGCAGGCGCTTCGGGCATCATGCCTGGAGTGCTCACCCTGCTGCAGGAACTGCATCAAATTCCGCCTCGGCAACTCCACGAAGGCATGCTGATTGCAGCAGGGATTGCATTGATCATCGAGAAGCGAGCCTCGATCGCCGGGGCGGTGGGGGGATGTCAGGCCGAGACCGGTACCGCTGCCGCTATGGCGGCGGGGGCCATCGTGCACTGCCTGGGGGGCGATTTTGTGCAAATCGAAGAAGCGGTGGCCATCACCCTGATGAACATGCTGGGGCTGATCTGCGATCCGGTAGCGGGTCTGGTAGAGATCCCCTGCATCAAGCGCAACGGCTCAGCGGCGGTGATCGCCTTTGCTTCAGCCCAGATAGCCCTAGCAGGAGATTCGGCGGTGATCCCAGTAGACGAAGTAGTAGATGCTATGGGCGAAGTAGGGGCCGCCATGGAAAGCCGCTACAAAGAAACCGCCCTAGGAGGCATCGCCGACACCCCTACGGCCCGAGAAATCGAAGCCAGGGTATTGGTGCAACACGCGGATATCGAAGAACTGGACCCTCCTGCTACCCAGAGTTGATCGCAGCGCGCCTCTTACCTTTTCGTGATCTGTAATTTTCTGACCCCCGATATAGTTTCTTCGATTTTTCCGTAAATTCAGCTTTCTTTCAACCCATGATGTAAGATTTGGCCCGGAACGCACGTTGGTCTCTTAGCTCCAGTAATCGCCTTTGGTCAAATTTTGATACCCATATCACCTATGCGAACGCTCCTCCTGTCTATTCTGCTCTGGGGGCTCACCCTTGATCCGGCCCATGCCTATCGCATCCTCGACCAGCTCGACTTCTCTTCGGGCGAATGGACCCTGATCGGGGTGCCACTTCACAACTATAAGCAGCTCCCCATCCAGCAAGAGCTGGGCACCTTTATGCTGCGAGATGTGGACCTGATGCAGCGCCTGCAGCGCGAATGGGATTTTGAGATGACCTTCGATGACAAGTGCGACTATCACTACGCCCTGAAGTTTTACCGCGATGGCAAGCTGCTGCGCACCATCGACCTCAACCTTTACTGCGGCTACCTCACCTATGAGGGCTTATCTTATCGCTTCGAGCCGCAAGAGTTCGAGCGCATTCGCCGACAAGCCGAGCAGGTATCGTGGTCGCGAATCACTTTTGGGGATCTCGGCATTCTCACAGAAGCCGTCAAAACCCTGGACCAGCGCAAAGAGGTCTTTTGGTACGAGGACGTACACCAGTACACCTATCCGGGCTTTTTCATGCTCAGCCTCAATGGATTGCCTTGGAACACCAACCGAGATTCTCTCATATCGGTGGTACGCGAGAAGCTGATCGAGCGCACCCGTAGCCGCGACTTTTACCTGCAAGAATACTTCCACGTCATCCGCGACCAGCAGCTTTTTGTGCGCTACGTAGTCAACTGCGACCTAGACCTCAGTGCTCGCCTGGATCCGCGCTATGTACACGTTTCCTGGCGCTCGCACCTCCACAACCGCGATTCGATCAGCATCCTTGCCATTGGCATCGATGAGCAGCGCTATCGCAACATCATGCGAAAAAAGTAGCGACCCAACTCAGGACTTGGCCCATGACGCCGGAGGCCCTGACTGCGGCTGTGGATCTCTGGGCCCTTCAGGCCCTTGGGCGGGCAAGTAGCCATGGGTCCGAAACCAAGCCAATGCCTCCTGTACCGCGTGGCGCAGGCCCGTTTGTGGCATATCTAGCTCTGCCACGGCTTTGGCAGGCGAAAAGTAATGCCCATCCGCCGCGATGCGGGCCATTTCGTAGCTAAAGGCAGGCGGCTTTCCTGTGAGGCGACTCACCTGGGAAGCAATCCACCCCGCCCTGCGCAGCAGCGCAGCAGGCATCCCCAAGCGCGGCGCGCGCGTACCGGCGGCCTCGGCGATCAGGCTCAGCGCCTCGGGATAGGAAAGGTTTTCGTGGCCCAGCAGGTAGGTTTCGCCCAGACGGCCCCGGGTGAGCGCATTGGCGATCGCGGTAGCCACGTCTCGCACGTACACCCAGTTTTTGCCGCCGAGGGGCATCACCGGCATCCGACGCTGGGCGATAGCCATGATCATGGCCCCTGAGCTGGGCTTGGCGTCGTAAGGACCGATCATGAAGGTCGGACACAAAATCATGGCGGGCAGGCCCCTTTCTGCCACATATTGCTCGATCAGCTCGTGCGCGGCGCGCTTGCTGTCGATGTAGTCCAAGCCGTAGCGATCACTGACAAAGGGGCTCTCTTCCGTGCCAGGCTGAGCTTGGGTCCCAAACCCCAACGAACTGGCGCTACCCACGCAGAGTAGGCGAGGAATGCCCAAGGCTAACACGGCCTCGGCTACGTGGCGCGTCCCTTCGACGTTGACTTGCCAGTAGACCTCGCCCCGCGAAGGCCAGGTGTTGGTAATGGCTGCGGCGTGAATCACCGCATCGCAGCCCTGCATAGCGACTTCCAGGCCCGCCCGGTCGCTCAAGTCTCCCCTCACGACCTCAAGGTCGAGCCCCGTGAGGGTACCGGTGTTACGTCCGGCTTGCTGCAACACTCGCAATCGATACCCGCGCTCCAGCAAAACCCGGCAAAGGTTGCTGCCGAGCAGGCCATCGGCTCCGGTCAGAAAAAGTTTTTGCATATATCAGCGCTAGACCCGCACCCGATTGTGCAGGCCGCCGCAAATTAGCGAAAATTATCCTACCCCCAGAGGTAGGTAGCAAATGGGCTTCGTAGCGTAAAAAGCAGACTTTGACTGCATCACCTGACCCGCTGTCCACTCTTCCGCTCTATTGAAATTTCCACCGAATTTTTTCCTACCTTTGAGCTTTTCTGATTATTCCGTTTTCGAGGGCTAATTTATGCGGCTCTTTTTACCCAATAAGAGCCTTTATCCCCTGATAATCAGATGCGAGTAGAGCACCTGATTCTGGAGTAGTCAGGAATCTTTAAAGCATAAGTTGAATCACTCTGACCATCCTACATCGCTAGCTATGAAAGGCTTAGGCTTCGCGGCGATGGAAGCGAGAAAGCCCTGCTGAGAGAAACGTATGGAAAAAAATTATGCCCAGGCAACGCTACTGATCGTTGATGATCTCCCCAGCGATCGACAGTTGATCAAGTATGCGCTAGAAGAAATCGGATTTCGCGGAGAGGTTCTTTTTGAGCGATCAGGCCGGGCCCTGATCGAGCGCTACCTCAATGCACCCATCCCCCCTTCGCTTCCCGACTTGATCTTGCTCGACCTCAACCTTGCCGACATCAAAGGTGAAGCCTTGCTCAAATTGCTCAAGCAATCTGTGAGCACATGCAGCGTTCCAGTGATCATCTTTTCCTCTTCGCAGACACCCGAAGCCGCTGAGAGATGCTACAGCCTTGGCGCAGGTGGCTACGTGATCAAGCCGACCGACTACGACCAGCTCAAAACCCTTCTAGCCAACACCCTCGATTTTTGGTTTCAGGAAGCGGTCAAGCGCAATCGAGATTTCGTCAAGCCTGGTTTACGAACTTGACTACATCCCCCATCCCTATGCGACACTATCTCATTCTTCTCCTCATCCCACTGAGCCTCACCTCCTGCGTATCCAAGAAGAAATACCAATCTCTGGAGGCCCGATACCGGGCTGAATCTCAGATGCGCCAGGATAACGATGCCACCATCGAGGCGCTCAAAGCCGAGATTGCAACGCTGAAGCGCGACACGGCTCGCTTGGGGCAAGACCTGCGCGCTACCCGCGCCAAGTACGCCAACCTGCTCGACGAAAGCCTCAGCAAGGCCGAATTGCTGAGCAAGGAGCTAGCCGCCAAAAACAAAGAGTTGCAAACCAAAGAGCAGGTATTGCAGACCTACGCCCAAGAGTTGGAGGCCCGCGAAAAAACCGTGCAGGAGCTCAACGCCATCATCGAGCGCCAGGACTCTATCACCCAGGCGCTGCTGAGCAAGGTACAAGACGCCCTGGTCAACTTTCGCGAGGACGAGTTGAGCGTGGAAATGAAAAATGGGAAGGTCTACGTGTCGCTCTCTGACCAGTTGCTCTTCCGATCGGGCAGTGCCGAAGTCAACAACAAAGGCCGCGAGGCCCTGCTGAAGGTGGCCGAAGTGCTGAAGAAAAACCCCGAGATCGGGGTCGTTATCGAGGGGCACACCGACAATGTGCCCATTCAGACCAGCCGCTTCAAGGACAACTGGGACCTAAGCGTACTACGGGCCACCTCGGTGGTACGCATTCTGGTGTGGAGCGGAGAGATTGCCCCTGAGCGTCTCAAGCCCAGCGGGCGGGGTGAGTACGTACCCGTGGCCAGCAACGAAACCAAAAAGAGTCGCGCCCTCAATCGCCGCACAGAGATCATCCTCGAACCCAACCTCGAGGCGCTGTACACCCTGCTACAGCGCAAATAGCGTCAAACGTACTTGGCGGTGCTTTGAGAGGCAAGCCAAAAGCTCAAGTCGCGACCTAGCAACACCTCTAGGCGCTCGATTTCGGGTCGATAGCGCGCCAGGAGTTGCTCGCGTACCTGTGGATCGATACGAGGCGGCTTTTGCTTTTTGAGGCCCAGATTGAGCAGCAGGTCACGTTGGGCTTTGCTTTTGATGAGCTTGCGCATCGGGCGGCGCTCGATCACCGCCTGATTGATCTTGCGCAGGCCGAATTGTAGCCAGGGAGCCACCACGTCATAAGAGGGATTGTACACCGTCAGTTCAGGCAGGAAATGGCGATTTTCCAACTCCAGGAAGCGATAGATGCGAGTCAAGCGCGCCTCGGTCTGCTTCACGAACTCTTCAAAGATCTCCACGTGGACATGCTCGCGCCCAAAAGCCTCGAAATACTCCACCAGTTGATCGTGATACAGCCCAGAGTGGTAATAGAGATAGTTGTACTTGTAGCCGCCCGTAAGGCCACCGTGGGGAAAGGTCAACTGCTTGCGGCTTTCTTCTAAAGCGACGGCCTTTGCGAAGCTCCCAGCGTATTCGTAGCCCTCTTGCACCTGCCAGTTGTACAGCGAATAGGCCCGATCAACCGGATTGCGCAGCACCACGATGATTTTTGGATGGCTGATGCCGTGCGCTTCGCAGTAGCGAGCCAGGTTGGCCGCAGTATGGGGGCAACTCAGGTAGCAGGTAGAAGCCTCCCCTACCCGATTGTGGCTTTCAGTCGCCTCCTCAAAAAGGGTAAAATACCGCTCGATATCCTTGGGACCAGGCCACTGATCGCAAAAAAATCCGGGCTCCTTTTTCTGAGACATGAAAATCTCTGGATGCTCGTTCAAGTATCCCCAAAGCGAGGAGGTGCCAGCTTTGGCCGCACCGACAATGAAAAAATTTGGCTTTTTCATGAAAAGAGTGATTGCTGGGCTGCGAGGGAGTTATTTATTCCAGATGCCGGTGGCTTTCTGGTTGATGATCAGGTAGTATTGCCAGGGCCGCAACACCAGGCTCAGCAAAATGCTGCAAGTGGTAGCCAAAATGACGCCTGAAAGTCCCAACCCAAGGGGCACGGCAAACAGATACGAAAGGGGAATATTTACTAATATAGAAAAAATAGCCGTAAAAATTTGCAAGCGCAGCTTGCCCACCCCGTTGATGAAGGTCACGAAGATCGAGTTGAGGGTACTGAGCGACACGAACAAGGCCATGGCCATCGAAAGCCCCGTGGGCACCTGCACCTTGTCGCCCACCCAAAACTGATAAAATAGGTTGGACCCTAGCACCATCAGGATCACCACGCCGACCACGACCCCCCATAGTTTGAGCGACTTATTGATCACATTTTTGATCCAGTCATATTCGCCCTTGGTGTAGGCTTCGGTGAAGGCCGACCACAGCGGAGTGGTGATGATACCAAAAGCGATGGGAATGATGTGGAAGTATTTGTGAGCAATGTTGTAGGTGGTCACTTCCTCGGGCCCCAGGATCTGGGTAATGATCATGTTGTCGGTGGTGAAGAGCATCACCGAGGCCAGTTGGATCAGAAAAAACTGGCTGCCCAGGCCCATGAGCGAGCGAAACTCGCTCATGCGCACATATTTGAGCGAGGGGCGAAATTGCCGATACCGACCGCGAAAGAAAATCACACTGGCCAGTAGCAGCACCAGCACCGGCGCCGCGCTCAGGGTGGCACTCACGTACAGCAGCGAGCCCTCGGTGGTCTTGGTCAGAAGATAGATCACCAGGATGGAAATAATCCCTGCCCCTAGGTTGAAGGCCAGGTTGAGCGAAGGGCGCTGATCAGCGATGAGCAATTTGCCCAGCAACTGCAACACAAAGCGTAGGCAGAAAAAGCCAAACACCAGCAGCACCACCGAGCCAATTTCGACCCCTAGGTTGTCGGGCGTGTTGAGCACCCGGCTCCAATTCACCAAGGGATAGATCCCCAAAAACACCAAAAACACCGAGCCCATGATCAGAAACATCGCGGCGTAGGTGGTGCTGACGTAAATGCGGGCCTTATCCATGTCTCCTCGAGCCTTGGCCTGGGCAAACTTGTTGCGCATGCCATTGCCCAAACCGATGTCGAAGAAGTTGATCCACATCACCACCGAGGAGAGAGTGAGCCAGATACCGTAGCGAGTCTGGTCGAGGTAGGTAATGGTCAAAGGGACCAGCAAGAAGCTGATCAGGATATTTCCGCCCTTGATCGCAAACGACGCTAGCACGTGCTTTTTAGCTTGCACACTGCGGGCGTGGCCGCGATTGATCAGGCTGGAAATGCGATTGATGATGGTGTCCATAGTAGAAGGGACTGATCATAAGGCCAGTCCGAAATTCATGCGCAAGCTACTGATTCGCGCTCGCCCCCCCCTCGATCATTTACTCAATCGGCAGATTTGTCTGCTTATCCGTTGATATGTATGCATGTAGAGTTAGTCAAAAGGCCACCCGAAGCTCCCATGTTCCCTACGGCCCTTCTATTACTGGTGCACTCGGAACTAAATAAATGACCATCATCATACTGGACATCATCGGTCCACTTAGGCAGGATGTCAGGCTTCACAGGATCATATGCACCCGCAAGCCAACTTGTTAATCTTGTCCCATCTTGTCCATCTTATCCATCTTGTCC
>CAYVAP010000052.1:0-5956 GCA_964449365.1 uncultured Bacteroidia bacterium | reverse complement strand
CCATCTTTGTCCATCTTGTCCCATCTTTGTCCATCTTGCCCAAAAACGAGCGCGCCAAAAGCGCATGCCCAGTAGAATGGGCCTACGAACTTCGCACTCATTCCATTAGGGCTCATCATCGATAGGCCGAGCGCCGCATGGCCCGTCGCAGGTCTTTCCAGGCTCGCTTCCAGTCTTCTGCTTGCCCCTTGCCCGTGGCAGGGGGGTCTTGCTGAGCCATCAGCCAGGTGGGAAAGGCATCCCAGGCTCCTTCAGCCAAAATCAGGCGCAGCATGGTGGCCTGCGATAGGTCAGTGATCACGCTTGCGTTCACCTGGGTGAGATAGTAGCCATACTCCTCTCCGATAAGCACCTCGGTCAGCGGGTCGCCATCGTAGAGGTAGCCCCGCGCCTTGAAGTCATCCCAGGCTATGGAGAGAAAGGGGTAAGGGGCTGCGCTGTCCATGGGAACCTCCCAGAAGAGGTCGATCCAGAGGGGTTGAAAGGCTTTTTCGCCCATCAACCACACGGCTTCGCCCCGCAGACGCCAGGAGTAGGTCTGCTCGCGGAGAGATTGCCAACTCAGTGGCAAGGTATCGGACCCTGCGGTGCCAGAGCGAGGGATGCCCTCTCGCAGCAATCCCAGGGCATAATCTTCGCGCTGCGCACACAAGACCACGAAAGGCCGTTCTTCGCCCACCCGCAAATCCTGATGGCCTTGCCCTGGCACGTAGCTCACCAACTGACCCGAGTCTAGATCGCTCAACAATTGAGGGGTAAAACGACTCAGGATCGAGTGGGTAGCTTCCCAATCGAAGTCTTCCTGCTCATCCAGGGCCCAGACGTTGAGGGGCTGTTGGGCCAGATTGTCGGGAGTCCAATGGCCCGGTAGCCATCGGCTCACCGCTTTGCTTTGCCGGGGATAGCGCTCGATCCGTTGCTCTGCCGACATCAGAGCGCGATCCAACTGCCAACTGCGTCGGGCCGAGTCTTTGCGCAGGCTATCGGCGGCCCGGCCCTCGCCGCTGGGGTAGAGATGCAAGTTTTGCCACTTCCCGCTGACCGCCTGCGTGATCAGGCGGTAGCCCAGGGGGGCCATGTCGCTGCGACATTCCGTCAGCAAGGCTTGGGCTCCGATTTCTTCGCGAATGCCCGCCAGCAAGGGGGTCGTCTTGAGCAAAAACCAGGGAATCGCCTCGGCTTCGGCCTCAAAGAAAAGAGCATTCAAAATGGGGGCTTGTCCCTGATCCCCCAACGGAAAGTGGCTCACTAGCAAGATGCCTTGCTCCCACTGCAAGCGCACCTGCTCTTCGGTTTGGTCAAAGCGCGCGCTAAACATCAGGTAGCGATGCGGCTGATCAGGGACCAGACCTGCCATGCTCCGAAACAGCTCTCGCGATTTGCCGATCTGTTTGAAGAGGGAGAGTTGCTCTTCGGGGCTTGCCACCCGCGAGCGCAGGGTGGTAGAGTCGAGGCCCGCCTGCAAAAACCAGCGGCTTGCGGCAGAGAGGCAATCGGCACATTCCCTGCGACGCGCCTCTAATCGATCGAGGGAGTCGCGCACCCCCGGCTCCTTGGCCAGGGCCTCGAGGGCTTCGTCCCACTCGGGATGGCGCTGCTCGTCCAGGTAGCGCCCAAAGGTCGCGCGGTCGGGGTAGGGCAACTGCTTCTCGAAGTCGCGGTACAGGGTGAGCTTTCCAGCCAGGTGAGCCTCGATCAGCCCCTCGACGAACGCGGTGGTCCCTTCCAGATGATAACGCCCCGGGCGCGGCATCGAGTCGTGGGGTAGGTAAGCCTCCGCCGTGAGGGCGAGATAAAGCTGCGCGTGCAGCGCTTGGTGGCTGAGGCCCAGGCATAGCAGCCAAGTCCAGAAAAAGCGAATGAAATGGATCATTGGGAGCAAATGGTGCATGTAGCCGTAAAGTATGACTTTTCGCCAAAAACGGCAATTTCCCCGCGAAATATCGCGGCCTCACTTCCCTACTCCTTCACCCGCTCCTCGACGATCCGGACGGCAGCCCCCACGGTAAGCATCTGCTCGGCAGCCTCGTCGTCGATCTCGATGTCAAAGGCATCCTCGGTGTCTAGGATAATGTCGACCAGGTCGGCAGAGTTGATTTTGAGGTCGCGCAGGAGGTTGGTGTCAGGGCGTATCTCTGCCAAGAGGGCTTTGTCTTCGACATAAGGCTCGATGATATCTCGCAGCTTGGTTAGGATCGCTTCTTTGGTCATGGGTTTGAAAACTAGGGATAATGGATATTTGGGCGGAAAAATAAGGAAATTCCACTAATGCTAGCTATACCCTGGCAGCCAAGGCCCATTAGCCGCTGTCGCGGCGACTGAGAGGGGGAACATGAGGGGCATAGGCGCTCTGCCTTTATTCCCCCTGGCCCTTATACCCCTTTCACATAGGCGAGATAAACCCTGCGCGGTAACTTTGGGTTAGGATAGCTCTGCAAATCGCTGCTACCGACTTAGAGGCTGTTTGGATTTCTTCTTTACGGCCCAAACTTGTCCTGCCACGAATACCTGGGATAAAGGGACCCAGGTATGAGTCTGAGTGCGCCAATTTTTCTCGGAATATCTCGATATTCCTCGAAAAATTTCCTTCTCAGAACCCCAAAATCCTGCATTTGGCCTCGAAGCACCAAAACCCAAACAGCCTCTTACGGTTGGAGGCTTGCAACAGATTTGGTACCTTAAGAAGTTGAGTTTCGTAAGTAAAGCATCCCAGCTACTAATTGCCTGATCCCAGACCGTTACTTACACCTATTTCCTAGATCAATTGTATGACCCAGATTTCTTATATGCTGCGACCCAACCTGGGGCAGATTCGTCGGCTCTCCGGTTGGCTGTGTGTGTGGCTAGGGATGCTGCTACCCCTGAGCCTGTCAGCTACCCACAACATCGCAGGTCAAATCACGGCGGAGAAGAAGAACCCCAACGATCCCAGTGATTTTACCTACATCATCACCCTCACGACCTATACCGATCCCGCCCCAGCCGGGGTAGACCGTTGCTCGGCCACGATTTGGGTCTACACCAATGGTAACTCGGGACGGACCGCCGAGCTGGAAAATATCCCTCGGGCCAATGGCCCTTTGATGAACCCCATTCCCAACGACTGCCAAGTCAACGGAAACGACCAACCTCGCAATGGCATCGAGGTCAAATCCACGATCAAAGAAAATATTTACCGCACCGAATACAGATTCACCGGAGCAGGTAATTACACCCTGGTCTACAATGACTTGGCTCGCTTTGGCGGAATCGTGAATATGAATGACCCTGAGAGTCAGCCCTTTTCCCTCACCACGGAGGTATTCGTACTGCCACCGACCATTGGCGGCAACAGCTCCGTCGTCCTTCTCAACGAACCCTTGGATGACGCCTGCGTGGGTGAAATTTGGACCCACCAACCGGGCGCTTGGGATTCCGATGGAGACTCGCTCTCGTACCAGCTCATCCCCTCGGAGCAATTCGACGAGCCCAGTGGCCTGAGCGTCAACAATCCGGGGCCAGTAGACGGCTACCGCTTTCCTGACGATCCGGCTTTTGGCAATTCTTCCTTTACCGTAGATCCCATCACTGGCCTAATGACCTGGGACGCCCCACCGCAACCTGGTATCTACAACATTGGGATTTTGGTGACCGAATGGCGGGCGGGCCTCCGCGTAGGTCAGGTACAGCGCGATATGGCCATCTTCGTCAAAGATTGCGACAACCGTCGGCCCGTGATCGAAACCATCACCGATACCTGTGTGTACGCCGGAGATACCCTGCGCTTGGACTTTCTCGCCTACGACCCAGATAGCACCGATAGCCTTTACCTGGATCTCAACAACGGCAGCCAGGGCGACAATGGCCCCTTCATCGTAGACAATCCAGCCAGCCTCTCTGGCGAAATCGTCGACCTCGACGGCAACGTCCGCACCCCCTACCTAGGACTCCCTCAGGCCACCTGGAACTTTGACAACCCTTCCCCCAACCAACCCGACACCATCAAAGGCCGCGTCGTATGGCCTACCGTCTGTGCCAACATCCGGCGTCAGCACTATCAAATAGACTTCAGGGCCAACGATAACAACCGCTACAGCATCAATAACAGTCCCACCAAAAACACCTTGGTGACCTACCGAACGGTGGTCATCAACGTGATCCCCCCTCCTCCTACCAATCTCGTGGTCGAGCGGGGTAGCGATCAAGTCGAGCTCTCTTGGGATCCACCCGGCTGCACGGGCCTAGTTGAGCGATATGTGATCTATCGACGCTCCGATGGCGGTGAGCTCAACCAAGATACCATCTGCTGCGACATGAGCCCGGCAGAACTGGGCTTCACCCAAATTGCCGACATCTCCGATCCCGCCACGACCACCTTCGCCGACAACTTAGAAGATTTCGAAGACGGGCTGAATAGCAAAATCTGCTATGCAGTTACGGCCGTATTCAGAAATGAAGGCAATCTTTTCCTGGAGGAATCTTTCTCAGAAAGTTGCGCCACGAGCGACTGCATCGATCTGACAACCGATCCCATTTACCTGACCAATGACAGCATAGGAGTCGCGTTCACAGACTCTACCAACGGCAAAGTCTTCGTCAGTTGGTCGCAGCCTGCGGTGGATGTGATTTTCCCCGCCCCCTACACCTACCGCCTCTACCGGGCCAACAACAACGGCTTTCCAGCCATCGAGGTGGCTCGCCTCGACTACGGCGATACCACCTATCTCGACTCGGGCTTCAATACCGCAGTGCGTGGCTACAACTATCGGGTGGAGATCTTCGATGCCCTCGATCGCCGCATCTCAGCCAGCGATGCCGGAGGCACCAACCAAGGCACCACCATCTTCCTCGAAGCCGAGGGCCTGAGTGCCGGGGTGATCGGCCTCACCTGGCGCGAAGAGATCCCCTGGACCAACGATCAGTACGAGATATACCGCTCAGAAGACGACGGCCCCTATCAACTCATTGCCACGGTGCCTGCCACCGGAGCCGACGAGCACAGCTACGTGGACAGCCTGCTCAACCCTTCGCTGAGATACTGCTATTTCATCCGCGCCATCGGGGCCTACGATCAGGTCGAGGCGGTCAAATCGCCCCTGATCAACGACTCGCAGGTAGCCTGCGATTTTGCTCAAGATGACGAGCCACCTTGCCCGCCCGAGGCCATCGCCACTGGAGATTGCAACACCGGCGATCATCAGGTGCTGATCACCAAACCCAACGATGACTGCGACAGCGACGCAGACTATGTCATCGTGGAGTACGCTTCGCGGGTCGAAGGCCCCTTCCGCGAAATTCAGCGCGTGAATTACGATGCCTTTGGCAGTGATACCACCCTGATCATCCGCGACGCAGATCGCGGCGGTGAGAGAACCGGTTGCTACGCAATTCGGGCCGTCGATACCTTAGGCAATATCAGTGCCCTCTCTACGGTCAATTGTGTCAATTTTTGTCCGGCTCTGGAAATGCCCAATGTATTCACCCCCAACAACGATGGGCGCAACGACAACCTGCACCCGCGAGAGGGGTACCGAGATGTGCTACTGGTCAACTTCAAGCTCTTCGACCGCTACGGTCGACTCATGCACGAAACCAGCCAAAGCATCGATAACTTGTGGGACGGCCTTACGCCTCGGGGTAAGCTCGCACCCGAGGGGGTATACTTCTACGTCCTGCGCTACGAAGAGCAGGATCTGATCGAAAATCGCCCCATGATGATCAAAGGAACCGTTACCTTGCTGCGCTAAGGAACGCGGACGAAATAGATATACTTCAAAGTGGTTGAATGGTAGAGTGGTTGATTTATTGAATGGCCTTGTTATCAACAAGTTATAGTGTCTTACCACTCTACAATTCTTACGCCACGTAGTATAGGTATCTGATTGGGCAGAGATTTTTCGTGAAGACAAGGAAAGAAAACCGAGCCTAGTGCTCTGTCAAGTTGAAAATGATGGGTAAGCGGTCGCAGATTTTTTCG
>CAYVAP010000051.1:0-13707 GCA_964449365.1 uncultured Bacteroidia bacterium | reverse complement strand
GGTAGCCATCAGGCTGGCCAGGTAGCGATAACGGGCGGGTTGACGGCGGCTCAGTTGCCAAAACAGGGCCAGGGCGGCGCAGACCAGGGCTCCCTGCCAGAGGGAATGGAGCAGGGTCCAGCCCAGGGCCTCCGCCCAGCGCGCGTCGAAAAGGGGGTGGGTAAGATTCATGCTTGGGGGTCTTGATCGGTTTCTTCAGAGTCAATTTGATCGAGAAACTGCCGGATTTCGTCCAGCTCCTCTTTGCTAGTGCGGTGCTCGCCCAGGGCCTGCATCACTAGTTGGGCGGCAGACCCCCGGAAGGCGGTGTTCATCAGGCGGTCGAGTAATTGGCCGCGTATGGCCTTTTCGGAGATCAAGGCCCGGTAGATGTGGGTCTTGCCCTCCTTATGGCGCTCCAGTAGCTTTTTCTCGTGCATGATCTGCATCAGCTTGAGGGTGGTGGTGTAGCCAATGGCACGGTCTAGCTCATGGTTGAGGGCCTCATTGACCTGCCGGACGGTGGCCTGCCCCTCGCGCCAGAGCACACGCAAGATTTCGAGTTCGCCTTCGGTGGGTTTGATCATAGGAATCAGGTGAGAGGAGGAGTTCGAGATTCGTAGCGCTAGCCATTAGTTTCGACCCGAAAAATGTGTCTCTTAGAGCTTCAGAGAGATATTTTGAGTGCCACTCATCCCTTACCTAAGCTAAGCTAAGGTGTGCCGTTAATTCCGGCAAATAGCCCTGATTGGCTCTGCGCAGCTCAGGTAACTTTCAACCTTGCACTTTCAACCGCAAAACTAATGGCTAGCAAGGCCCGACTTTTGTAAAACAGAAAGTACGAAGTCATTCGTATGGCTCAAAAGTATACGACCCGATTCGTAATTGCAAGGGTTCTACGAAAAAAATCGTAGGTGTAGCCGCGGGAAAGTTGCCAAAAAGGGCTAGCTCTGAATTTCTTGCTATCTTATAATGCTCAAAAAATAAGTTGGCCTTCTTCGCTTGAGAATAGGAGGTTGAGAGGTTGAGAGATTGAGAGTAGGAGACTGTACGTCCCCAAGTCTCAGGATCTCACCATCTCACTATCCCTCCTTGATCTGGAACGAGATCTCTAACCGAATGAGGGAAGTTATTTTTCTCGCCTTACTAAAGGGGCCGCTTTTAGGCTCATCGTTCGCCTCAGCATCCTAAGCCGCTGCTACCCCCAATCATGCTTACCACACCCTAATCTTTACCTCTTCCCCACCTTGTCGCAGCAGATACAGTCCTGGAGCCAGCCCCTCCACGGATACTGGGTACGCTACTGCTCCAGCGGGCACCTTCCATCGGCGCAACTGTCGGCCTTGCAGATCCAGCAAGCGCCCATTGCTCGCTGGGCCCGCCGCTGCTCGGGTCAGCCACAGGGTGCTACGCACTGGATTAGGCACGACTTGCCAGGCTTGGCCCTGCGGCTCGTCGCGCAGGTCAGTGCTGCCCATCACGACCTCGGCCTGAATGGGCACCGACACAGCTTCCTGATCAGGCACATTCAGCGAAAAGCTCAACCCCGCCCCTAGCGTTCCTACCTGATCGGCGATCAGCCGAATAGCCAGCACTGCGGCGTCACCTGGCGCGATACTGCCGCTGATGGTCTGGTCCGGATCGAGGGTCAATTGCGCATCGCTCAGGCTCTCACTGCTGAGGGTGAGGGGTTGGTTGCCTGTATTGACCAGCACATAGGTGAAGACTAGGGTGTCGCCCACCCTCACGGTGTCAAGGTCGATCGTGCTGTGCGAAGCGTCGAAGCTCCGCGTCGGTGTCGCGCTTGACTGGCTGCTCAGCGAGGTGATGCGCTCGATGAGCTGCGGGTAGTCGATGAAAGGGTTGCGGTTGTTTTGCAACTGAAAGATGGCCTGGTTGCGGACCTGCTCCACTTGATCGGGCGGATATTGGGTATGCCACTGCCGTAGGATGGCCTCCTGCCCGTTGAGGTAGTTGCTGTAATTTTGATAGCGCAGCACAAAGTACATCATAGCCCGAGCGGTAGGGCCTTTTTGTTGATCGCGCGGCTCAAAGACGCCGCCGCCGAGTTTGGAACCTCCCTGCTGCCAAGTGGGGTTGCTCACCGTGCCAAAGGGAAAATTGGCGCGCTGCCCGTTGGCGTTTTGCTGGGTAGGGAAAAGGTGGAAGAGGTCCGAGCGCATCGGCAAATCCTGGCTGAAGAGGCTCTGCGGCCAGGTGTGCTCAGTATTGATGCCCTGATTCTGGGCATTGCTGCGGTTGCTGTAGCTCGTGAGGGTAAAGCCCGTGTACACCCCCTCCAAGGTATTGACGCTGGCCCCCTGCCCATTGACGCGCTGATTGTCAATCTGCATAAACATCTCATCCCGCGCGGCACTGTAGCTCAAGCCTTGGTAGCCCTGCCCCAGGCGGGTGTGTAGGGCCTCTTTGAGCGACTGTTCGCTCAGGTTGCGGGTGCTTTGGTAGTAGCTATTCGAGTAGACGCCCTGTCCCTGCAAATCGATGCGCAAGGCACCGTAGGGAGACTCGGTGAGGATGAGCAGCTCCGAATGATGCAGGATGTTGTGCCGCGGCGAAAAGTACACCTGTGCGCTCTGCGATTGCCCCGGCGCGAGGGTAATCGCATCTAGCGAGGTGGCAAAAGCCTCCTGGCCATACGTGTCGTAAAGGCGCACCCCCGTGATGCGCACCGAGTCTTCGTGCGGATTGGTCAGGCTAATGGGCAGGCTGTCAGTCTGGGTTTCGTCGGTTGCTGAAAAAACCAGCTCAGCCACATCTGCGATAAGGGGCTGAGCCATGAGTGGAGCCCAAGAGCCAAGGAAGAGAAGCGTAGCAAAAAACGAGCGCAACATGAGGTAGAATTGGTAGAAGTTAGATAAGCCTTGCAAAGATAAACATTCCTGTTTGGTTCAGGGACTCTCATTCGGAAGCAGACTCTCCTCAAAAATTTCTTCGGCATAGCGATTGGTAAGCAAATGTGGAAATATTTCTGTTACTTGCATACCGTCTGAAAACAGGCAACATGCTCAAATCCAACGGTTCCGGCCCATCCAATCGATCCATTCAAGGCCGGAACGCAAAGGAGTATTTATGCTGACCGATCAAGAGACCCCGGAAATGTCGGAAGAGCAACCCGAGGAGCAATCCCCGAAACCGCAGCCGACTCCACCTGAAGAGAACAAGCCCGAGACGCCCCCTTCAGAAGACGCTGCCGCTGAAGCGTCTGAGTTCCCTCAGGCTGAGGCCGAGCCGACCGAAGAGGCGTCCCCTGCTACGGAAGAGCCAGTTTCTCCCCCTCCCGTAGCCCAAACGCCTCCCCAGGCCGAGGCGGCCGAGGAAACAGACGCGGACGCGGCTGAAGAGCAGGAGCAGACAGCCAGAACCAAACTGGAGACCGTACCGACGCCCGACAACCTTGCCCCCCTCAATGAAGCGGTAGAGCAAAAAGTCGGCGACATCCTTGGACAGAAAGGGGCATCCATGAAGGTGCTTACCCACGCCACCATCAGCGACCTGGTTCACCTGCTCGATAAATACCTGCTGGCTGACCATACGCTGGCCCAGGCCCCCAAAGTGGGACTGGTCAAACGCTCTTACGATACCCTCAAGTACCAAGAAGAGCTGCCCAAGGACCTGGAAGAGCTATTTCTCGATCGACTGGCGGTGTACAATCAGCGTCGGGTAGCCGAAGAAAAGAAGCTCGAAGACGTACGGGCGGTCAACCTGGAGCAGAAAAAAGCCCTCTTGGTCAAGCTCCAGGAGGTGGTCGAAGCCAAGGATCCGCAGCGCATCAACGAGGTGCGATCCATCCAGGACGAATGGAAGCAGATCGGTCAGGTACCCAAGGCCAACCTCGACGAACTATACAACGAATATCGGGGCTTGCTCGATCAGTTCTATGAATTGCGGAGCATGCACCTTGAGCTGCTGGACTATGATCGTAAGATCAACCTTCAGGAAAAAGAGCGCCTGATCGAGGAGGCCCGCGTGAGCCTGATTCCGCTGGAAGAGGAGCGCGAAGATCCCGACGTATGGCGCGACAAGATGGACTTGCTGAGCGAGCTTCAGCAGCAGTGGAAATCCATCGGGCACGTGCCACGAGAAGAAATGGACCGCGTCAATGGCGATTACCGCGCCATCATCGACCAGTTTTTCGAGGTCCGACAGGCATTTCGCGACAAACTCGATGAGATGCGGCAGGTCAACGCCGACCAAAAGATCGCCCTCCTGGAAAAAATGGAAGCGTTTCGCGGATTCGAGGCTGACCGCCCACGCGCCTGGAACGACGCCAACCGCACCTTCCGGGAGTGCCAAGAAGCCTACAAAGCCATCGGCCAAGCCCCACAGAGTGTCAATGGCGAACTCTGGGCCAAGTACCGCGATATTTGCAATGCCTTTTATGGCCGCAAAGCTGAGTTTTTCAAAAAATTCGACGAGCTGCGCCAGGAAAACCTGGAGCAAAAGAAAGCCCTGGTCGAGCGGGCCGAAGAGCTAGCCAAAGGCGGCGACTGGGAGCGCACCGCCAAAGAACTCAAGCGCCTGCAACGGGAGTGGAAAAAGACTGGCCCGGTACCTGAGCGCCATTCCAACAAGCTTTGGGGCCGCTTCCGGGAGGCTTGCGATACCTTCTTTGAAGCTCGACGCTTGCACTACAACGAGTTGCACGCCGAAGAGAACGAAAACCTCGAGAAGAAAAAACTCCTCATCGAGGAGGTACGCAAGCTCGTGGCCGAGCCTCAGGGTAGCGTCCCTGAAATGATCGAAAAGGTCAAAGACATTCAGCGGCAGTGGCGCGAGATCGGCAAGGTACCGTACAGAGAAAAAGACAAGATCTGGGATGAATTTCGGGGCGAAGTCGATATCTTTTTCAATGGCTTGCCTGCCAAGCGCAGCCAAGTCCGAGAAGTACGAACCAAGACCTCGATCGATAGCATCGACAACCTCGATGAGCGCTCCAAGGCCATTCAGGACCGAATACAGCGCCTTCGTCGCAAGATCAGCAAGGCCAAAGAAAGCATCGACCAATACCTAGACAACATGGATCGCATCGCCAAAGGCAAGTCGGGCGATCCGCTGCGCAAGCAGATTCAGGGAGAGATCGACAAAGAGAGGCAGTTGATCGATGAGTGGAAGAAGCAGATCAAGGAGTTCAATGAGATGCTGAAACATCCACCGGAGCCGACGCCCGAACCTGCCCAGGACGAGAAAGCTGCCGAAGAAACGCCCTCGGCAGAAGCCAAGGCTTCTGAAGCAGCCGCCCCCGCAGAAGATTCGCCCAAAGCCGAAGAGAAGCCTACCGAAGAGACATTTGCCCAATCTCCGGCTACCGAAGCATCCTCTGCGCCTACCCCTGAAACGCCTCAGGCAGAAACTTCTACCGAAAAGGAAACCCCGGCTACAGAACCGGAGGAAGAAAAGAAGGACGCTTGAACATCCGCCAATCTGATGATTGATCCCCGAAATGACAGCTCATGTGTCAAATTCGGGGATTTTACCAGTATGGTTAGCATCAAGTCGCTAACTACCCTCCCATCCACCACGGTTGAGGGCTGGTTGAGCCTATGATTCCGACCGTTCAGCCCAGCAAAGCAACGGTTCACGTCTCCGGATATTTTCGGCGAGCTATTTAGTGTGTAATTAAAATTATCAATCGCCCCCACGGAATCGGGTCTTGGCGATGTACTAATGTGAATAGCTAATTGCCCAGCGCTATGCCAGTGTTTCGGCGCCTGTGCTTATGGATTTGTTTGTCTGCGATAGCCTGGGCTCCGTGCCGCCTCTGGGCTCAACATTCGCAGCAGAAAGCCTGCGCTGGTGAAGCGGTAGCCTTCCCTACCCAAATTTCTGCCCAATTGGGGCAGATCGTGCGCTGGAGCTGGCACTTCGACGACCCCAGCAGCGGGGCCGATAACCAAAGCCAGCTCCGTCAGCCTAGCCACGTATTTGCCCAGCCTGGCACCTACCGGGTTTCGCTCACCATCGAGACCAAACGCGGCATCTCCGATACCATTTTTACGATGGTCGACGTGCTGCCCCCTCCGCAGGTATCGATACACCTACCAGACTCCTGCCCGCGCGATACCTTGACCCTAGAGGTCGAGAGTGATCGGCCTTTGGCCAAGGTCCGCTGGCAATTGGCAGGAGAATGGCTGCCTGATAGCCAATCAATGCTGCGCTACGCTCCCGTCGGCAGAGCCAATCTGGATTTCGTCATCTATGTACGCGATAGCCTGGGCTGCAAGGCCAAGACCCACCGGCGCGTCCCTTGGCCCCTTACGCCCCCGCCGCCCCAGGTGCAGGGCGACACCGTTTGCTTTGGGGAGCAAGCCCACCTAAAGGCGCAAGCTCCGCCCGGCACTTCGCTGCAGTGGCTCACGCGCGACGCTCGTGACAGCCTCATCTTTTTGTCTGTCGGTGGCGAATGGACCACGCCACCGCTTTCTTTTTCGCGAACGTATTATGCCCGAGCTATCGATAGCAGCAGCCAGTGCCCCGGCCCACGGGCGGCCACGCTGGCCCTGGTGCTGCAGGCCGAAGCAGGCCGACTGGTACATCGCGTCCTCAATCCCGAGCATCTACCCGCCCAAGTAGCCTTTCGGGCCATGATGCCCATCCAACCTCTACATTACCAGTGGGACTTTGGCGATGGCAGCAGCAGCCAGCAAGCTGCCCCAGATCATACCTACCCCCAGCCAGGGCGCTACGAAGTCAGCACCACCCTGACCTATCAGCATGGCTGCGAAATCACTTTGCGTACGCCCATTTACCTCAAAGCCCCCCCTGCCATTGCCCTGCCGAGCGCATTTTCGCCCAACGGCGATGGCTTCAACGATACTTTTGCCATGGAGCATGTGGCCATGCAATCGTTTCACCTGCGCATCTTTGATCGCAGGGGGCAGTTGGTCTTCGAGACCCGTGATCCAGATTTTCGATGGGATGGCAAAACCCTCTACGGCAGCATGGTCCGCGAGGGCATTTATATCTGCCTGATCGAGGGCAAAGACTTGGCCGGTAAGCCTCTCAAGCAAAAGGAAAACCTGACCATCATCCGCTGAGGCGCGAGCTCTCCTCAGCCATTATCCACCGACATCCGCTTGAGAAATTCACTCTTGCGGCGAGCCGAGACATCCAGCACCGTTCCATCGGTGAGCTCGACGTAACCGCCTCGCCCGCGAGTATAATTTTTCAGGAAATCCAGGTTGATGAGGTGCGACTGATGTATCCGAAAAAAGTTGTGATCGCTCAGCATCTCGTCGTACTCTTTGATGGTACGTGAAACGAGGATCTTGCGTCCATCGGCGAGAAAGATGAAGGTGTAGTTCCGGTCGGACTCGCAGCGGATGATGTTTTCGGGATTCACGACGGTGAACCCATTAGAGGTGGGCAAGACGATTCGCCGGAGAGGCTGAGTCATGTTGCGCAGGTTTTGCACGAGCGCCTCTAGCTTGGCCGATTGCTCAGCGGGCTCGGCTTCGCCAGCCTGATATTTGTCACTTACCCGCTTGACGGCAGCTTCTAGCTCATCGATGTCTACCGGCTTGAGCAGGTAGTCGGTGGCCGAAAATTTAAACGCCTTCATCGCATACTGGTCATAGGCAGTCGTAAAAATCACGTCGAAGGCTTTGTTGGGGGCCTGCTCCAATACCTGAAATCCGTCTCCGTCGGGGAGCTCGATGTCGAGAAAAACCAAATCGGGCTGGTGGGTATCGAGGGCTTCGAGCGCCTCGGCCACATTGCCAGCGATGTCGACGATATCTACCCCTTCGCAATATTCAGTTACCAGATCCTTGAGCAGTTCCTGGCTATTTTTTTCATCCTCTACAATAATGGCTTTGAGCATGACCGTGATATTTTGATGAGAGACGAGGAGACGAGGTATGGACTGGCCTCTCTTCCCTCCTCATGAGAAAGCCCAGCATTCTGGGGCCAGCGAGTGTGATCGCAAAGCAAGCTATTGATTTTTCGACTAATCCACTAGCCATTCGTTTCGCGGTTCAACGTTCAAGGGTGAAAGTTGCCCAGGCTGCGCAGAGCCAATCAGGGCTATTTGCCTGGAATGAACGGCACACCTTAGTTTCCGAAGCATCCAGTGGGGCTACCTGAGAAAACTCGGGCAGCCGGGTGGGGGGAGCAGGGTCAGTCACGACCTCGCTACTTTTACAACTAGTCAACCATGCCAGGGGGGAGATGATCAAGAGGAGGAGAAACAAGCGTCGCATGAAACTGTAATTGAGTTCAAGTTGGAAATATTGGATCAAAGGGACGAAATGACTGATCGAAGGTACAAATTTACGCGGGCAAATGCGATTTTACGCCGTTGCCGAGTGTCAACTCTTTGGAGAGAGGAGGCCATCGCTGGTCATTCGTTTCGCGGCTCAACGTTCAAAGGAAATATAGCCGCTGGGCGCGGCTACTGAGTGAGCCAAGAGAAGCGGAAGGTAAATGCTGTACCTGACCACCTTATATCCTTATTCCCTTATACCCCTAACCGTTCATATAGGTGAGCGCTACCGCCATTTGTATATCAGCGGCGTTGGCCACACCTTTCGGGCATGAGAGCATTGATTCAGCGGGTGAACCAGGCTCAGGTCGAAGTCTCCGCGCAAACGATTGGCCGCATTGACCGGGGACTCCTCATTTTGCTAGGTATCACCCACCAAGACGATTCCAGCGACATCGACTACCTGATTCGCAAAATCATCAACCTGCGCATCTTCAACGATGAGGCGGGCAAGATGAATCTATCTGTGCAAGAGGTGGGCGGTGGCCTGCTGGTGGTATCGCAATTCACCCTATACGGCAACACCCAAAAGGGCAACCGCCCCGCCTATACCCGCTCGGCGGGCCCCGAGGTAGCCATCCCGCTCTACGAGCGATTTGTAGCGCAGTTGCAGGCGCAGTTTCCTGGTCCGGTAGCCACGGGTGAGTTTGGGGCAAGCATGCAAGTCACGCTGTGTAATGACGGCCCGGTCACCCTGATGCTCGATAGTCGGATGCGCGACGGGTGATGGTTGATAAAAATCACTTAGGTCATTGATCGGTTGCATTCATCGCAGGGAGAACAGGATCTACCTTTGAAGCACAGTCAGGAACAAAAACGCTCCCGCCACTTAGCTTTTGCAAGATGGGGAGCACCGATTGGAAAGAGAAACTGCGTGAATTCGGCGAGCTCGCGCCACGCCGGATGAAGCGTTTCCTGAGTAGAGATGATCCCTGATGATCGATCAGCATCCTGCGGGGTGCGATTCACTAGTGCTTCGCATTCGTAATCAGTAATTCGTAATTGAAAGTAATTTTAGCCGCTTGGGGCGGCCACTGAGTGAGCCAATATGTAGGGGCTGACCAAAGTGCCTGATACCCTTACACCTTATTCCCTTATACCCCTGACCGTTCATATAGGTGAGTACTGCTGGTCAGGATTCTATGTGAATTTCGAATGGTTAATTACTTCATTCCGAAGGCATTAGTAGAGACTAACCGATTTCGTAGGGTGGTAAATAGAGGTGGCGCGCCTAATTGCGCGCTGCCTATTTTTTTCTTGTTAAGCTTTGTGATGAAAACGATCCTTTTCCCTACTGACTTCTCTCCCGTGGCGGGCAATGCCTTGCGCTTTGCTTTCTTGCTGGCTGAGCGGCTCGAAGCCAGGATCGACTTGCTGCACGTTTACCACTACCAACTGATCGACATCGACCTGATGCCCAACCCAGTGCTACAGGCCATGGAGCGAGAGCAGCTTTCAGTCGCAAAGGACTCCTTCCAGCGCTACGCCCGTCAGCTACAGGGAAACCTAGCCAAAGAGGTGCCAGTGGCATTTCACATCGAGCAGGGCTTTGCTGTCGAGGAGATCGTGGCCAAAGCCAAGGAGCTAGCGCCAGACTTGATCGTGATGGGTACCACTGGGGCCAGCAACCTCATAGAAGAGGTCTTTGGTAGCACCACCTTGGGCGTGCTGCAGCAGGTGAATGCGTCGGTACTGGTAGTGCCCAGGCGGGCCAGTTACCAGCCGATTCGGCGCATTGCGCTAGCGACTGACCTGCGCCAATCTGAGCCTCAGCCAGTGAGCCGCTTGATCGAGTGGACGCGCCTGCTGGGAGCAGAGGTGTATCGGGTACACATCACGTCCTCTGATCGCAAGGCGGAAGTGATCCCCGCCTCTTACCCTCAACCCCAATCTATCAACCCTTTCGAGCAGATCCCGCTGCATGTGCTACCCCATGATCAGGTGCTCGAAGGCCTCGATGAATTTATCCGCCACCAACAGATCGATATCATGGCCTTGATTCCACACAAACGCTCTTTTTGGGAACAATGGTGGCATCCGAGTCTCACGCGCCGAATGCTACTACACGCACACACGCCGGTTTTAGCCGTAAAATCCTAAGCGAGAAGAAATGAAAACCATCCTGATCGGCATTGATTTTTCTCCGGCCTCCGTCAACGCGCTCCGCTACGCAGCCAGTATGGCGCAGGGGTCCGAAGCCAGGCTCGTGTTGGTGCATGCCTATCAACCGACCATGCTCGAGCCATACCTCGAATTCAGTATGCATCATGCCCTGCGTACTCAGCAGGAGGATATGGCCATGTACCACTTCGAAACCCTCAAAAAGAGCATTTCTGCTGAGATTCGCGACAGCCTGACCTTTGAATTTTGCCTAGAGCTAGGAAACCCCGTCGAAGTGCTGCTAGCACAGAGCAAGCTACGCCTCCCAGATCTGGTGGTGGTGGGCACCCAAGGTGGCGGCTCGGCTCCCCTACAAAAGTTTCTGGGCAGCACCGCTACGGCCCTCATTCAGCGGGTCGAGTACCCCCTGCTAGTGGTGCCAGAAGAAGCTCACTACGAAGGCTTGGAGCGCATCGCCTATGCGACCGACTATCAAGAGGACGACATCCGGGTCATCGATGAGGTCTTGTATTTTGCCAAGCAAAACCACGCCAAGCTCTCTTGCGTTCACATCCGTGATGAAGCCTCTGTGCGTAAATCGTACCAACAAGAATTGCTCAAGCGTACCTATCAGTATGACCTCGTGCACCAAAACATTGACTTTCAGACTATCTCTCACCACGATGTGGTAGAGGGACTCAAGCACTATGCTGCCTGGCAAAAAATCGACCTGCTGGTCATGCTCACGCATCACCGCAGCCGCATCAGGCGAATGTTTCGGCAGAGTCATTGTCGCAGCCTCGCCCTGCAAACCCGGCTCCCGTTGTGGATCTACCCTATGACTGAACCCGTCAAAGTCGGCTAAGGCTCTACCACGGGCGGCTCATGCGCTCGTTCCTTTTTCATCATGATATTCACTGACCCATTAACCTTGAAAAATATGGCAAGTAGCATCTCCATCACCGCAGAAAAAACCCTCGACCAGATCAACGAGGAGTTCAAAACTCACTTTCCTCATCTTCGCCTGAAGTTTTATACCGAAAAGCACGGCACCAGCGAAGAGAGCTCTCTCTGGGACACCGCCAACATGAAGCTCCCCCTCAGCAAAGTGGGTAACTTCGATCACGAAGACCACTTGAGCCTCGAAGAAGACCAAAAGGTTTCGAGCTTCGAAAGCAAGTTTCAGGATATGTATGGCCTGGGGGTGCAGGTGATGTATTTCAAAGACGGCGAATGGCGCCAAACGCGCACCTCTGACGACTGGACCCTAGGCCAGCAAAATACCCAGAGCGGAAAAAACAGTATCAACGCTTAAGCTGACGCTGAAATGACTCGCACCCAAACTGCCGCCGACCTAGTAAGGGATCGGCGGTTTTCTTTTCGTTTTCAATAAAAGGGATTACCTTCCGTTGTTGAATAAATCATGCAGAGACATCATGCAGAGACGATGAAAACTTTCTCGGCATCGCCCACCCTATTGTGTACTTGGTAATCGCCTATCTCTTATGTTACCCACCCAGGATTTGCTCAAAGAATCGGAAGAACTTCAGAGCCTGATGCAACAGGCCACGCGGATCGCTGAGCGCTTGCAGGCTAGCATTCCCGAATTGGAAGAACCGGCCATGCGGGCCCAGTGCAGTGTGATGCGTGCGTTTCTTATGCAGATCGAGCGGCAAGAACAGGTATTCTCAGATATGCTGCGCGCTCGTCGCCAGACCAACGAAACCAGCCAGGTCGCCTAAGGAACGCTCAAAAAATAAATTCCGCCTTAGGCTCCTGAGATTCTTTACAGTCGGCATTTGGCTAACCAAAAACCGCTAACCTCGGCCTGAGCCTGGGTTAGCGGTTCTGATGTCAGGGGGTCTCGGTCGATCAGCGAGTGATGATCACGCGCCGGGTCAGTTGCGCCCCTTGCTCCGGCAACGAAAGACGCAGCAGGTACACGCCGCTGGGCCAAGCGCCAAGGGCGACGGGCTGGGTTTGCGGTCCAGCCACCTCGCGCAGCCGTTCGCGGCGGTAGATTTCACGACCCTGCTGATCGATCAAGGTCAGCTCGGTGGCTTGGGCCTGAGCGAGGGTATAGCCCACCAGCAAGCGGTCTGGGCTAGGCTGAAAGGCATGCAATTGCCCCGAGCCGTCGCCTGCTGGGCTTGCGATCGAGGTAGAGGAGGTGATCTCTAGGGCTACGGTGAGGGTTTCAGGCACGGCTAGGGTGCTATCGCAGACGCCACCATTGTCGACATTTCCCACCACAGCCTGCAAAATGACTTTTACACTGTCGAGGGGCTGGGTCGGAGTGCCAGCAATCACCAGGCAAGCATAGGTGAGGGTATTGCTGGTGGTGTGGTCGATTTCGATGACACAGTTGGCAACGTTGCACTCGTAAGCTAGGCCGTAGTCGGCTAGATTAGGCTCCGTGTTGAGGATGCGGCCCTTGCAGATGTCGAGGATGCCTACGCCTACGTCGAGGGTGTGAGGCAGCACGGCTGTGGCCGTGGCCTCGTACGCCATGCCTACTTCACCGCTAGGCAGTACCTCCGGAAAAAGCCCCGCCTCGGTAAACTGCTCGTTTGGGGTGCAAATCTGGGCCCAAAGGCCCGAGATACTTAGCAGGCTGATCATTCCAACAATCAGCCCGGGTCGAAGTTGAGGTCTTAACATAAAGATCAGATTTGGATAGAAAAAGGAAGATAGTACCTTTCTGCCTAACATTCACGGAGCTTAGCCGAAATTATTGCCATGGGAAAACTACAAGTGGGGGATAGCGCCCCCGATTTTACGCTGACCAATCAGCAGGGCGAGCCGATTTCGCTGGCCGACTATCGAGGTCGGCAGCACGTAGTGATGTACTTTTATCCCAAAGATGATACCCCGGGGTGTACCGCCGAAGCCTGTGGCTTTCGGGATCGCTACGAGGATTTTGTGGCGGCAGGGGCTGAGGTGATCGGCATTAGCGCCGATACTGAGGCTTCGCATGCAGATTTTGCCAGCCGTCGCCGCCTGCCCTTTCAGCTTTGCAGCGACCCTGATCGGTCGGTAGCGCGTGCCTATGGGGTCCAATCCCAACTGATGGGACTGATCCCAGGGCGCGAAACCTTTGTCATCGACAAAGAGGGAAAGATCCGCCACCGCTTTGCTTCACAGCTCCAGATCGATCGCCACATCCGAGACGCCCTCGTTATGCTCCAGCGGCTCTGAGTGTGAGCCGTGCAGGGCTATACTACGTGGCGTAAAGATTGTAGAGCATACTACTGGACATGAACCTTTGGCGCGTTCGTTTTTGGACAAGAATGGACAAGATTAACAAGATGGCTTTCAGGTGCTTATGATCCTGTGAATCTTGAAAT
>CAYVAP010000050.1:0-13734 GCA_964449365.1 uncultured Bacteroidia bacterium | reverse complement strand
AACCTCAACAGCATCGAATTTTCCACCCGCTTTGGCTCCCCGGGTACTCAGTACACCAATATTTCCGCCACCGCTTTCTTGGTCGACCGCTGCGAGAATATGTATTTGGCCGGATGGGGGGGGCCTTTGGGCGGGCCAAATCTTGGCAACACCTATGGCCTGCCTACCACGGCAGATGCCTATCAGCTCAGCACCAGCGATGGGGCCGATATGTACCTGATGAGCCTCAGCCGCGATGCCCAAGACCTCACCTATGCCACCTTTTTGGGGGGAAACGAAGCAGAGCATCTGGACGGCGGCACCTGTCGCTTTGACAAAAATGGCATCCTCTACCACGCGGTTTGTGCGGGCTGCTGGGGCCGTAGCTCCTTTCCCACCACTGCGGGGGTTCACAGTCAGACCAACAACGCAAGCGCCAACAATGGCACGGCAAATACCGATGGCTGCAACCTCGCGGTCTTCAAGATGGCCTTCGAATTGGATGGGCTAGAGGCCGATTTTACCCCCCTGGATGAAAACAATCAGCCCCTCAACGCCCTCTCTGGTTGTCCACCACTGACCGTCAATTTCGACAATCGCAGCTTTCAGGGCGCTAGCCCCGGCAACGTCGAATACTCCTGGGATTTTGGCTACAATGGCGGCACCTCCAACCAATACGAGCCCACTTTTGTCTACCCCAATCCGGGCACCTACACCGCCCGGCTGGTGATCGTAGATTCGGCCAGTTGCAACATCGCCGATACCGCCTATCAGGAGATCTTGGTTTATCCCCCTCCGCAAGTCGACGCCGGGCCCGATCAGGATGTGTGCCCTGGCGATACCACCGTGCTACAAAGCAGCAGCCCTGCGGTGAGCTACCAGTGGAGCCCGACCACCTACGTGCTCGGCGATCCCAACCAAGCCACCGTAGAGGTGAGCGTTCCCACCACGACGCGCTTCATTCTCACCATCGTCAATGACAATGGCTGCGAAGCCAGGGATACCGTCATCCTCTCTACGGAAAACGCCATAGAGCTAGACCCCGGGCAAGATACTACCGTCTGCCAGGGAGGAACCGCGAATTTGAGGGTCTCGCCCCTCACGCCTACTCAACTCACTAGCTACCAGTGGACATCGAGCCCTGCGGTCTCGATCCCCAATCCTGATCAATCAACCATCACGGTGGACAGTCTGGATACTACCACGACCTTTTATATTGCGGTGGAAGATGCCTTGGGCTGCCGAGGCTTTGATAGTGTGGTGGTAGAGGTATTTGAGGTCTTTACCTTGCAGGACACCTTCGTTTGCGAGGGCGAAAGCCTGGTGCTAGCGACCAGCAACGGGGTCTCGTTCCGTTGGACCCCTGACGATGGCTCCCTGAGCGATCCCAACCTCGCCTCACCCACGGCTACTCCGGCGCAAACGACCCGCTACACGGTGGAGGCCATCAGCGTCGATGGCTGCCTCAGCAGCAAAGATGTGTTGGTGGAGGTGTTTGACAATCCTACCGCCGAGGCGGGAGATGACGTGGAGCTTTGCCTGGGAGAACAAACCCAACTCGAGGGCTCGGGCGGCTTGATCTATCAGTGGTCGCCAGGCCAGAGCCTCTCTGATTCTTTGGTCGTAGATCCCTTTGCTAGCCCTACCACCACCACCGACTATGTGCTCAGGGTAGCTGATCAGCGAGGGTGCCAGGACACCGATACGGTGCAGGTGGTGGTCCACCCTCTGCCCGAGGTGAGGGCCAGCGAAGAGGCGACCATCTGTGAACTCGATAGCATCGGCTTGCAGGCTAGTGGTGCCATCCGCTACGAATGGTTTCCTGTCAGTAGCCTCAGCGATCCCGGGGTGGCCGATCCGGTGGCCTTTCCCCGCGATACTACCACCTACATCGTGATTGGCACAGACGCCAATGGCTGCGCCAGCCGCGATAGTGTAACCATCTCGGTGATTCCCAAGCCCCAGACGCTGATCGAAGGCGAAAACCTCTGCGACCTGCGCTACATCGAGCTGCGGGCCAGCGGCGGCGAAACCTATCGCTGGAATACGGGCGAGACGGAGCCTATCTTACAGGTATTGCCCGCTGATTCCACTACCTACATCGCCACCGCATGGGTCGGAAGCTGCGAAGGCTACCCCGACACCATCACCATCGATGAAAGCTTTGGGTACCCCGAGGCGCAATTCGAGGTGTTGCAGGAAAATGATTTTGCCCCTCAAACCATCTCCTTCGCCAACCAATCGACTGGGGCTGAGCGCTATTACTGGACCTTTGGCTTTAGTCCTACGCCTAGCTACGAAGAAAATCCTAGCTACGGCTATCCTAGCGCGGGCGAATATGAGGTGCAGCTCATCTCGATTTCGGCGGGCGGCTGTCCCGACACGGCGTATCAGGTCATTCGTTTGGAAAACGTTACCCTCTTCGTGCCCTCGGCCTTTTCCCCCAACGGCGACGACAGCAACGACTTCTTCTACGTCGGTCAAAATGGCCTTGCCACGCTCAACTTGACCATCTACAATCGCTGGGGTACGGTAGTGCATGAAGCCAATCAGTTGGATTTTCGCTGGGATGGAACCCAGGCCGGTCGACCGGTGCAGGAGGGCGTTTACGTCTATGTGATCCGGGCTATGAGTGTCAATGGCAAATCTATCACCCGGCATGGGACGGTGACCCTGGTGCGGTGATCCGCTCGGCTAGCCAGGCCCATTTCTTGCCCTGCCAGGTGCTACAAATCAGGTATTGGTGGCCGCCTTCTGACAGGGCGAGCTGTTGGCGGATCTGCTTGACGCTGAGGGGAAAGTCTCGGCGCATGACGTGCACATGGGTGAGGTGGGCCCGCTTGAGGGCCTGCTTGAGGGCTTTGGGCTTGTAGGGCCATGCTTGCAGCAAGCGAAAGCGTCGCCCAGGGAAGGTCTCAGGGGGAAAAGTAGCCGAGAAAAAGTAGCCCATCGGATGCGCAAGCCCTGCCGACCAGGCACTGAGGTATTGCTGATAAAGCTGGGGCAGACATTGAGCCTGGTAAAAGGCCGGGTCGGGTTCTGCTAGATAGCTTGGCTGGAACGAAGCAGCGGGTAGGTCATCACTCTGGGTCCACGGCGAGAGGCGAAACGACTGGGTCAGTGTTCCGTCGCTGAGCACAATCGATAACGGAAGATGGTCCGGGGGTAGGTAGGCATGGCTAGCCAAATCTACCTCGATCAGGACCTCTTTGACCTCCCGATGCACGCTGTGTACCGCAAGCTTGCATACCCCGGGTAGCAAACGCGCAGCCGCTTGCAGGTCGAGTAGGGGAGAGGCTTTGACGAGCAAGCGTCGGCCCAACTGCCTGAGCTGTGGATGCAAGGCCACCACATCAGGTTGCCCCTGCCGCAACCCCTGCACCCGAGCGCCCTGGGCGTCGCGCCGTGCAGGGTCTACATAGATCCAGTCGAAGCGTGGGCCTCGGTAGGTTGAGACAAAGGTTTCAGCAGATGACGCATGCACCGCTACCTTTACTTGATCAAGCAGGGTATAATTGTAGCGCACAATGTCAGCCAGGGTGACGTTGGCCTCTAGGGCGACGACTGACGAGACCTGCTGCGCCAGATAGTGTGCATCTACGCCTAGGCCCATGGTCAAGTCGAGGCAGGATTGCCCCTCGATGCGTTTGAGGCGGGCAGTGGCTTCGCTGCTAGCTTGTTCGTAGGCAAGCGCCGGAATGATCGCTTGCACCGCGTACCAACTCGGCAGCTTGAGGCGGGCGCGCTGCAAATATTTCAGCTGGGTGCTCACCAGAGCGTAGGGAAAATCCTCGCCCGCGTGTCTTATAGCAAAGTCCGCCGGATCTTCATGCAGATGTTGAACAATCAACTGCCGAATCTGGTCACTGGTTAAGATCTTCCACTCCTCTGGTATTGCCTCCATGGGCAGAAAATTATTTTTACCTGCGGAAAATTACTATCTTTCTCCCCTATAAACTCAATCGAGACCTCATGAAGCGAATGAAGCAAATTGCCGTGGCATTGTTGTTGATGCTTTCTCTGGCGGCGCTGACCACCGGTTGTACGCATGGTCGTGTCTGCCAAGCCAACAAGATCGGTAACCACCGCTAAGCGACGGTTTTTCCGGTATAGGAGAGAAGCACTCGAAAAGGGTAGATTTGCCAATAAGCAGACCTACCCTACTCGTCATAGGTAAATTTGACGTTGACAGCGATGTCGGGGTGGAGGCTACGCGCCACTGGACAGCCGAGGGCAGTATTTTCCAGCATAGCTTTTTCCTGGTCAGAAAGGTCATGTCCCTCAAAGGTCAGCTCGATTTGCAGCCCGATGATGCGACGCGGAGCTGCGGCCATGGTCTTTTTTACCACGCCGGTTACTTCGCCCATGGCCAGGTCCTTTTTTTGGGCCTGAATCCCCATCACCGTGATCATGCAAGCTACCGTAGCCGCCGCCACCATGTCGGTGGGAGAGATGGCCTCGCCTAGACCATGGTTGTCCGTCGGTGCATCCGTCAAGAAATGCTGCCCGGACTTGAGGTGAGTAACCTCGGTACGGAGGTTGCTCTGATAGGTGATCTTTGCCGTTTCCATAGCCTGCAAGTATAGTGCCTGTGAAATTAAGATGAAAGGGCGAATCGAGCCCATCATTGCACGCGCAACGCCGCGCGACGAATGCCCTGTGGGGTGGTGATTTCCAACCAATAAACCCCCGAAACCAGAGGCGGAAGGGCGAGGGTAAGCTGCGTACGCTGCTGCCCCGGCTGCGCCAGTACCTCACGTCCCATCAGGTCGATCAGCCGAATACGCTGCATCGGAGCAGGCGCGATCAGGTTGACCTGAGCCTTCGCAGGGTTGGGGTATATCTGCCAGCCGCCTTCAGGTTGCTCGATGTTGACCCCCGAGGTGAGAGAAAGGCAGTAATCTTCCACCTCGCCGCGCTGAAAAATCTCGCACACTCCGGCAGGCTGATCTGCACGGAGGCTGACTCGGAGTCGCACCGAGCCCTCCGCTACGTTGGTAGGTAGGGCAATTTCGCCCGTCAAGGTATCGCCCGCCATGGTGGCCTGATTGATCCACTGGTCGAAAAACCAAAAGTTGCCGTCTTGATCCCAGTCTACCCATACCTGCCAGTGCACGGGGCGATCGACGCCCTTGCGACCGGCCACCAACTGAATGGACTGTACTGAGCCGCTTTGCAGGGTCTGACTAAGCTCGGTATAGTCTCCGTAGCCAGCGTCGCTGCCCGAGCCATTTTCGATTTTGCCTAGGGTAAACTGCTCGATCCAGAGGCTATCTCCCTGGCCCTGGCTGGGGCAGTACGGAAAATCCCGACACGGTCCACAGCCACGGCTGTATAGCTCGATAGGCGGGGTGGGGCTGCCCAAAATCGCGCCGCAACGAGGGCGAACGACCAGTCGGTATGCCCGACAGAGGGGCAAATCGCTCAGGCGTAGCTCGTTGCCCTGCGCGTACTGGATGATCGAAGAATCGCCGCTAGGATCGATCAAGCTGACCAGAAAGCTATCGGCTTGGGGAATGTCTAGCCAGCGAATACGCAGGCTGTCGCTTCCGGGAATGAAATCGGCGCTTACCTGGGCAGGCGCCGGACAAGGCTGTTCGCTGCGGGGCAGCAACACCACGCAGTAGTCTTCTACTTCGCCGTTGGAAAAGCTGCCGCAACTGTTGGGGCGCTGGGTGCCATCGAAGCCTGCCCAGCTCATGCTCACCCGCATGCGGGTAGGGCCCCCCTCGATGGAGTCGGGGATGGTCAGGGTAGACTCGATCGGAAATTGGTTGGGGCCAGAATCCAGCAGCCGCTCTGTTTCTGAAAAAGTGCCATCGCGATCGAGGTCGATCCAGATGCGCCAGGCTTCGTCGAAGCGGTTGAGGGCAAAACCCGGTACCAGTCGCACCGATAGCGGCGTATCGACGGGCAAGACGTAGTTGACCTCGGTAAAGGCTGCGTAGCCTGCGTTGGCACCGCTCTGGTTGTCGATGCTCCCCAAAACGACGCGATCGATCCATTCGAAGTCTACCTCTTGCCCCTGACTGCTGCAATAGGGCAGGTCCAGGCAAGCCCCACATCCCAAGGTCTGGAAGGTGCGCGGTGATCCGTAGCCTGCCGAATTGCCACCACATAGGCTGCGAATTTGCCAGGCATAATTGGTGCAGGCGCTGAGCCCGGTAAGGCTGATCGCCGGGGTATCTACCAGGAGGCTGTCATCGTTGCTAGCGCTGATTACGCGGTAGCGCAGCATGTATTGCTCGGCACCATAGACCGCAGGCCAGCTCAGGGCGACGCTACTGTCGGTCAACTGAGAGAGGACCACCTGACCCGGGGCTTCGCAGCAGCCCAGCGTGGAGAAATGGCGCAGCGGGGCATACTCGACCCTGCCGCCGAGGCAGATGGTACCCACTTGCCATTCGTAGCCTGTACAGCTCGCTAATGAGAAGAGCGTATCGGTCAAAAGGCCCGAAAAAGACAGGCTGTCTTGCCAAATGCTATTACCCGCTACCCGATAGCGCAGGCGAAAGGTCTGGCTGGAATCGACCGCCGACCAGCGGAGCGCCACCGAGGTATCACTCAGCGGCTCTGGCACCAACTGATAGGGCGGCAGGCAGTCGCTGGGCAGGTTGTCGCAGATATTTTCCAACTCCATCAGGCTGCGTAGGGCGTTGAGGCGACCGCCGGTGGCCAGCAGCCCGCTCAGGGTCGAGAGCGAATCGACCCCCCGTAGAATGGCCTCGCGCATTTGTAGCACCGTGTTGGCTGGGTCGTTGCGGTAGCGCAGCATCAGGGCGGGGCAAGCGTCGGCGAAGAGCAGCGCCACTGTCCCCGCTACGAAGGGAGCGGCAAATGAGGTGCCCGTACGCGAGCCATAGCTGTCAGAGGGTAGGGTGGTAAAGATATTGGTGCCGGGGGCGGCGAGGTCAACGGAGATAATGCCGTAGGCCGCCCCGCCATTGCGCTGATCTTGTTGGGTGCTATTGGTGACCACCAGCAGATAATCACTGACACAGAGCGAAGGGATATCGCCTGCGGCGTCGACGTTGGTGTTGACATTCATGGTTGCTGCCACGTTGAGGATGCCGGCCTGGCCGAGGGAGTCATACATTGCACACCAAAGGGGATATTGGCTGGCGTTGGCGTTGTTGACGCCAAAAGAGGAGTTGCTGACCACCACCAAAGCGCCTTGTGCGCCCTGCGTTTCGTCGTAGCGGCGGCGCTGTTCGAGCAGGTAGCCGTAGGCTTCCAGTACCACGGCTTCGGTGCCCGAGGCCCCTGCGATAGGCATGATCTGCACCTGCCAGTTTACCCCCGAGCCTCCGAGGCCATTGTTTCCTTTGGCCCCGATCACCCCGACGACCTCGGTGCCATGTTGACGGTTGGGGAGGCTGCCATCACTTGCGTAGGCATCCCAGCCAAAGGCATCATCGATGTAGCCGTTGTTGTCGTCGTCGAGGTTGTTGTTGGGAATCTCGCCGGTATTGCGCCAGTAGTTGAGATCTTCATGAAAAAGGTCGAAGCCGTCATCGATTACCGCGACCACGATGGTGTCTCCTAGGGCCGAAATGCCACCGGTGGTGCGGTCCCAGGCTTCTGGCGCGTCAATGTCGGCATCGGTGAGGCCTCCGGTTTGCCCGGTGTTGTTGAGGCCCCACTGCTGGGCAAAGGAGGGATCGTTGGGAATGGTCGCCTGGGTATGGCGCAGCGAGACGCGGTGGTTGTGCTGGGCGATGAGCACCCCTCTTTGTTGCCGCAGCCAGCGCAGGGCCGTCTCGGCTGAGTTGGTAAGGGGGTCGTAGTGAAAGAGGTGCAAGCCAGCCCGGCGGGAGAGACAATGGTCATAGCGCAGGTGGAGGTCAGGGTAGGCAGCGTTGAGGCGCTGCTGGATCAGGCGAGGCGAGGCATCAGCCGCCAACTGGGCGAGCAGGTCGCCAGGAACGATGCTGCCTGACTGGGCCCTGAGGCTGATCTGACTGACTATCAGCAACGCGACAATTACAAAACGCATCAAGATCAAGTGGTTGAGGGTGAGAGAGGATAAATGGCAGCGTGTGTCTCTGCTGGCGGATTGGGTTCCACTAAGGAAAGATACGACGATCCGCCAAGAGTAGAAAGAAAACTGTATATTGGCACTGCGATCCCAGACTCCTTGCTATGAAACGATTTCTACGCCTTTTGTTGCTGCTGCTATTGCTGGCCATTGCTGCTTTAGCGGGTTTCTTCTTTATCGAAACAGGTCGGGAAGACCGCTCATCCTTTGAGTTTGTCCCCGCAGACTTCGTTTACATGATCGAGTCGGATCGCCCTACGGGCGACTGGCAAAGCCTCAGCCAAACTGAAGTTTGGCAGTATCTCAAAGGCAACCCCTTTTTTGCAGACATTGCCGAGTCCGCCGACTACCTCGATTCGCTGCTCCAGAGCAATCAGACCTTAGTAGATCTCATCCAGCTTGGAGATTTGGTGATTTCGGCCCATCTGACCCCCCGCGGCCCCGAAGACTATGATTTTTTGATATTGGTGGATCTGCGTGGCATCGGGCGAAAATTGCCCAAGCTCAAGGTCGGTACCGTGGAGCTATTCAAGAACCTGGGCTATCAGGTCGAGACCGATCAGTACTTCAATATCGATCTCTACGATCTTTATGACACTGAGTATGAGGAGCACATGTTCATGGCTACCATCGACAATGTGCTGATTTTTAGCTATAACGAAGAGCTGGTCAAGCAAGCGGTGCTTCAATCAGAGCGTCCGCCTATTCGCGAAGACATAGACTTGGCCAAGGTGCAGGACCTGACCGACCGGGGTGCCCTTTACAATGTATATCTGAACTTTCGGAAGCTTCCGTCGCTGATGCAGCTCTACACCGCTGAGATGCCGGGTAGTCTAGTCGGGATCGACTCCATCATGAGTTTTACCGCCATGGACCTAGACGTGGGAGACGATTTCGTAGAGCTGGCAGGCTATGCCCGGCAAGTAGACACTGTACCCTCGTATCTGAGTGTGTTTAGCGACGTCGGGCGCGGCGAAATTCACGCTGGAGATGTGCTGCCACGCTCTACGGTGATGTACAGTAGCATCGGCTTCGATGATTTCGACGACTTCTATCAGCGCTTCGAGCAGCAGTATCAGGACACTGACCCCGAGGGTTATCAAGCTCTGCTCAAAAATCAGGAGCGCCTGGAGCGCTTCCTCAAGATCGACGTCAAGCGCGACTTTTTTAGTTGGATGACCGACGAACTGGTAACGGCCATCGTGCCGGTCAAAGGGCAGTTTGCCTACGTTGCGCTGCTGCACTTCGACGACTACGAAGCAGCCAAAGAGCGCCTCGACTACGCGGGCGAGCGCATCGGCAAGACCATCGTCAAATTCGAAGAGCAAGACTACCGGGGCTTCCCCATCAAGTATCTGGAAGTGAAAGGTTTCTTCAAGTTGTTTTTTCGCAAGCTATTCGATGAAATCGAGCAGCCTCACTATACCTACCTCGACAACTATGTGGTTTTTAGCAATGACACCACCTCGCTGCAATACCTGATCGATGAATATCTCAGCAGTCAGACCCTAGCCCGCGAGGATCGGTATGAGGCGTTCTTGGAGCAGTTTGAGCCTAAGTCGAATGTCTTCACCTACCTTCGCACCGAGAACTTCTACCCATACTTACGCAGCATACTCGATCGGGAGGCCCGCGACGATATCGGGAACAACCGGGCGTATCTGCTGAGTTTTCCTCAGATGGGCTTTCAGCTTTACCCCGCCAAGGGTATGTATCGCACTTATTTTTACAGTGAATTTCGATCAGGGAACAGGGATCAGGGAACAGGGATCAGGGAACAGTGATCTAGGTGAACAGTGAACAGTGATCCAAGTGATCAGTGATCTAGGTGATCGTACACCGTTGATCACCCTCGATCACACCGATCACCGATCACCCTCGATCACCCCGATCGCCCCGATCACCCCGATCACCGATCACCCGGATCACCGATCACCCGGATCACCGATCACCCAGATCACCCCGATCACCGATCACCCCGATCACCCAGATCACCCAGATCACTCCGATCACCCGGATCACCCCGATCACCCCAGATCACCTCCGCTCACCTCACCTCAAATCATATTCATTTTGTCGCACCGCAAGACTTATCCCGACGCCGCTTCCGCCTTTAGCCGTTTGATGGAGATCATCGACGAGCTACGCACACAGTGTCCTTGGGACCGTAAACAGACCAAGGAGAGCATTCGCCACCTGACCATCGAGGAGACCTATGAGTTGTCGGATGCCATCCTGGCCGATGACTACGCGGAGATGGAAGTGGAATTGGGCGATCTATTGATGCACATGGTGTTTTACGCCAGCTTGGCGCGGGACGCTGGGAAGTTTGACATGAAATCTGCTCTCGAAACCCAGATCGAAAAGCTCATTCGACGGCATCCGCATATCTACAGCGACATGATCGGCGCATCGGAGGAAGAGATTCGGGCCAATTGGGAGCAAGTCAAGGCCCAGGAGCGAGCGGCCAAAGGCGAAGTCGAGCGCTCGGTTTTATCCGGTGTGCCCAACAGCCTGCCTGCCTTGATTCAGGCGCAGCGCATGCAAGAGAAAGCGGCTGGTATCGGCTTTGATTTGAGCGATCGAGACGAGGCTTGGGCCAAAGTCAAAGAAGAGTTGGCGGAATTTGAGGCTGCAGCCAATCCCGCTGAGCGCGAAGACGAAATGGGCGATCTGCTTTTTTCCCTGGTCAATTACTGCCGCCACGCTGGCATCAACCCCGAAGATGCCCTGGCCCGCAGCAACCGGAAGTTTCAGCGGCGCTTCGAACAGGTAGAAGCCGGTGCCCGGGCTGCACAGCAGTCCCTCAAAGAGATGTCGCTGGCTGAACTGGATGCGCTATGGGAAACGGCTAAGCGGCAAACGGCCGACCGATAGATCATTAGCCCCAGGGACGGATTTTTCTACGAAAAATTTCTTTTATCCCTTGCACCCTTCGCAAGAAACCCCCAAATTTACCCTCCCATTGCTACAAACTGGTCCGGTAGTTCAGTTGGTTAGAATACATGCCTGTCACGCATGGGGTCGCGGGTTCGAGTCCCGTCCGGACCGCTTCTCTCGAAGCCAATCGCCGCTAAATCAAAGATTTGGCGGCGATTTTGGTGGTAGGGTACACCACTGCCCATTGTGCTCAGCACCATTGATTTTTGACAGGAGTACGTGATGGGGCAGCGACTTCTGATCTACCCCTCCGATGCAAGCGTCTCTGTACCCCCGCGCGCTGAGCGGGCAGGCGCTGCGGCATCCGGTAGCCAAAAAGCCACCTCTGGGTCAATGGCGACCCACACTGCTTGGCCTGTGTGCCATGCTGGTTGAGGGGGTTCTTGCCGGGGAGGGGACCAGTACAGACATTCGCCAGGGGTTGCTATACTACGTGGCGTAAGGATTGTAGAGTTGTAAGGCACTATAACTTATTGGTGGCAAGGCCATTCAATCAATCAACCACTCTCCCATTCAACCCCTTTGAAGGATAGCCGAATGAGCACTTCCAATCGATCGGGCTTGCGCAGCCCCGCCAACCTTTCGGGCCAAAGGGCTTTGCCACTGCCCGTGGGCCCCAGCACCACGTGAAAGCTTTGTGCTGGGATATGCAACGAAAACGGATGAAGCTGAAAATTGCCCGTGCTTACCGACCGGTCCTGGCAAATGATGGCGTCATTCATGAGGTAGGTTGGTTGGGCGGCTCAGGGCTGCGCAGTTGGTCGTTCCAATCCTTGGCTCGGGGACGCTCTACGCTCAGCCATTGGCTGAGGCCCCGCAGGCGGATCACCAGCCGGGTGAGGGTGTGTATCAAGTCCGCACGGTGGGCAAAAGTCAGGCTCCAGTGGTGCCCCTGGTCTTGCTCAGCGGGGCCAAGCCAGGTGAGATCGGGCGCTTCGAGGCCACTCAGCAGCAGAGGGAGGGCCTGGCGCTGTAGGCGAAAATCAGGCCCTAGGCTCAGGGTGAGGCGCGAGCGATCCGGGCCGATGGATTCGAGCAGAGCCGCCCAGTGAGGTTGCCCTTCGGCAGGACCTAGCAGGGTCGCCAGGTGCAGGTTAAAGCGCTGCCCGGCCACGTCGTGGTCGCAGGCCAGGATGAGGCGCTGAGGCCGGAGGCCATCGCAGAGCAATTGGATCAGGTAGCCCTGACCATGACTGAGGGTACCCCCCAGGCTGAGATACAGCCTCGTGTTAGCGGGAAAAAGCTGATGATACGACAGGGCGTCGAGGCTGCTCTCGGTGATGATCATTTCTCCTGCCTGGCCCATCTGGGCAGGGTGGGAGTACCAGCAGCCTTCCGCTTTGCGCGAGCCAGGGGCATAGCCCTTGAACCCAGGGCCTTTGAGGTCCAGACCTACTATGCGTTGCCCGCCATAGAGCGGAAAAGCCACGTGCTGGCCTTGATTGAAGATGCGCCCCCTAAAGGCAGGATGATCGAGGGTCGCATCGCTGAGGCCGCGCTGGTATAGGTAGCTGCGATAAGTGAGGGGTTGGCAGGTGGCTTCGAAATCGGGTAGGGGAGGCCGTGGGGTGGGCTGCCAAGTCGAAGTCGGCCTTCGGAGCGATGCCTGACCCCCGACGATGGCCTGTACGCGCTGCCAGTCGCCCGCCTCCCGTTGCAGCAAAAAGTCGATGGCCGTGCCTTTGTCCTGATCGTCGTGGGGATTGAAGTACCAATGGTTTTCGTGGTCGCGGGTGATGATCACCCGCTCGTGGGTATCGGGGTGCACCATCACTACTTGACGAGCCGAAGATTTGCGCCGCAGCGGCCGATAGCCATAGCGCTCAGCCAGGGCCACCAGGTCAACGCTGCGTTTGTAAGCCTCGAAATCCATGCAAAATTACCGCTCAGTCCTCGTTTCCCTCCCATTCCTGCCGGGCCAGCGCCTGATCGAAGGCGCGCCCCAGTTGATCGCGCAACTTGCTGGCCAGCAGCCAGGAGAGAAGGTTGATGCTGCCCAAAAAGCCGCGACCGGCCACGTGGAGCCACAAGTCTCGGCCCTGAAATAGTACCGTGACCTGCAATGTACCCAAATACCAGCGAGGTGGAAAGTCGATGATCAGATAAGCAGGCTCGTCTGCACGTAGCGCCCATTGGTTGGCCTGGGCGATATCGATGAGAATCTGGCGATTGGTGGAAGGGTTTCCCCCGTGGAGGCGTCGCATGATGGGCAAGCGACGCCATCCGATCACCATCAGCCCGAGCAAGCCGACCGCCAATCCGGCCAGCATAGGGGGCCCCAGGCTGGTGGTCGCAGGAAATTGACCCAAAGACCACGCCCCCACCAAGCAAAGCTGGCCGTAGACAAGGCCCAACAATGCGGCCAAGCCGCGAACGCGCCATGGACGTGCCCAAACCATTCGACGGCGTTGCAAAGAAGATTCAGGTGCAGGAAGGAGCATACCAACGTTGTTTTGGTGCAACCTACAAAAACTCCCGGCAAAATAGGTGTAGGTCAACGTTCCACCTAGAGACTGTTCACCCCTTGTATCCCCCTGAGAGGGAACCACAGGGGTGAACAGAGGCCAAAAGGAAAACTGTCCTGCGCCCCAAGGCATTCCTCATCTCCATCTCCAAAATTTCCGGTATATTTGCAAGTATGCAAGCCGATTCGCAGCAAATACCCTACCTGCTGGCCCTGCTCGACGATCAGGATCCTACCGTGCAAGATCAGGTTCACCAGGCTCTGCAAGCCTTTGGGGACAACTTGGAGCATCTGTGGACTCCTTACCTCGACG